>NZ_JBRREC010000095.1:0-19147 GCF_056760015.1 Stenotrophomonas sp. STEN029
CCCCCCCCCCCCCCCCCCCCCCCCCCCCCCCCCCCACCCCCCGCCGCACCGCCCACCCCCCCCCCCGCCCCGCCCCCCCCCCCCCCCCCCACTACAGGCAGCGCAGCACTGGCTAGAATGGCTGGGCACGCCCCCCCGCTGCCAGCCTGACTGCCCCGATGCGTATTGACCCTGCCGAAATCGAAGCCCTGTTCGACGCCATTCCCAGCGTGCTGTTTTTCGCCAAGGACATCGATGGGCGTTACACCCACGTCAACATGACGATGATGCAGCGCTTGGGCATGAAGTCGCGCAGTGACGCCATCGGCAAGCGTGCCGACGAGTTGTATCCGGTCGGAATGAGCGAGGCCTACACCGAACAGGACGCGCGGGTGCTGGCTGGCGAAGTGATCGAGAACGTGATGGAGCTGCAGTTGTTTCCCAACCAGCAGCCGGGGTGGTGCCTGACCTGCAAGCGTCCCATCGTCGAGAACGGCAAGGTTGTCGGTCTGATCGGCATCTCCCGCGATCTGGGCCAGCGCGGTGGGCTGGAGTCACAATACGAGCCGCTGCGGCTGGCGTTGGACTACCTCAACACGCATTACGCCGAAAATGTGCGCATGCAGACCTTGTTGGATATCACTGGCTTCTCGCTGTCCAAGCTGGAGCGCTCGTTCCGCAAAGTGTTCCAGATGACCCCGCAGCAGGTGCTGACACGCCTGCGCATCCAGATCGCGCTGCATCTGCTGCACGGCGAAGACAGCGTGGCCAGCATCGGCCAGGCCTGTGGCTTCAGTGACCAGAGCGCGTTCACCCGCAAGTTCAAAGCGGAAGTCGGCATGGCACCGCGGCAGTATCGGGCGATGATCGCCGAGCGCGCGCAACAGGAAGCCGCACGCGCGGAGCTATGACTTCCGGCGGTGTTGGGCGGCGATCGAGGGGCAGATGATGCGGAGCTGATGGGCGTCTCGCCCACGACCTTCCGTAAGGAGCTTTGATGCGCCGTTCCCTTGTTGTTGCCATTGGTATCGCCCTTTCCTGCATTGCCACACCGGCTGTATTTGCTGCCGAACCTGTAGCAGCCGGCGTGAGCAAGAACGAAACCACCACCCAGCTGCCGCGTACCGCGCGTCCGGATCATTACCGGGTGGAGATCACGCCGCACCCCGCGCAGATGGGTTTCGACGGCAAAGTCAGCATCGATCTGGAAGTGCTGCAGCCCACCAGCAGCATCGTGCTGCAGGCAGCGGGCATGCGATTCGGCAGGAGCCAGCTGCAGGCGGCCGGTGGCAGCAAGCCTATGCCGACCACGGTCAGCGTGGACGAGGCCAATCAGACCGCAAGCTTCGTCGTTGCCACACCGCTGGCACCTGGGCGCTACACGCTGAACATTGATTACAGCGGCACCATCAATACCCAGGCCAATGGCTTGTTCGCGCTGGATTATCCGGTGGCTGATGGCAGCAAGAAGCGCGCGCTGTTCACCCAGTTCGAGAACTCCGATGCACGCCGCTTCATTCCGTCCTGGGATGAGCCGGGCTTCAAGGCGACGTTCGACCTGAGCGTGACCGTGCCGGAAGCGGAAATGGCGGTCAGCAACATGCCGGTGACCAGCAGCACGTCGCTGGGCAAAGGCCTGAAGCAGGTGGTGTTCCAGACCACCCCGAAGATGTCGACCTACCTGTTGTTCTTCTCCAGCGGCGAGTTCGAACGCGCCACCGTCAAGGAAGGCGACACCGAGATCGGCGTGATCGCGCAGACCGGTAAGGTCGAGCAGGCGCAGTTTGCGCTGGAAGGCAGCGCCGAGGTGCTGCGTGAGTACAACGACTACTTTGGCGTGAAGTATCCGCTGCCCAAACTCGACAACGTCGCCGCACCTGGCGGCAGCCAGTTCTTCAGTGCAATGGAGAACTGGGGTGCGATCTTCACCTTCGAATACGCCTTGCTGCTGGACCCGGCTGTGTCCAGCGTCTCCGACAAGAAGGCCGTGTTCTCGATTGCCGCACATGAAATCGCGCACCAATGGTTCGGCAACCTGGTGACGATGGCGTGGTGGGATGATCTCTGGCTCAACGAAGGTTTCGCGTCGTGGATGGAGGCGCGCACCACCCGCAAGCTGCACCCCGAGTGGGACATCAACAACGTCGATGCCGCGCATACCAGCCGCGGCGCGATGGGCCGCGATGCCTACGTCACCACCCATCCGATCGTGCAGCACGTGGCGACGGTGGAGCAGGCCAGCCAGGCCTTCGACGGCATCACCTATGGCAAGGGCTCGGCGGTGATCTCGATGTTCGAGGATTACGTCGGCGCCGATGCATGGCGTGATGGCGTGCGCCGTTACATCGCTGCCCATGCTTACGGCAATGCAGTCACCGATGACCTTTGGGCCGAGATCGACAAGGCCGCTCCGGGCAAACGCTTCATGGAAGTGGCGCATGATTTCACCCTGCAACCGGGCGTGCCCCTGATCCGCGCCAGCAGCAGCTGCGTCGCTGGCAACACCCAGGTGAAGCTGAGCCAGGGCGAGTACACGATTGATCGCAAGGACAAACAGCCGCTGCATTGGCGCGTGCCGGTGAGTCTGCGCGTGGGCAATGGTGAGGTGGTGCACACGCTGGTTGACGGTGATACCAACGTACAGCTGCCGGGATGCACTGGGCCGCTGCTGGTCAATGCCGGGCAGAAGGGCTATTACCGCACCTTGTATGCGCCGGCGCAGTTCAAGGCGCTTAGCGCGGGCTTCGACAAGTTGCCGGTGGTCGACCAGCTCGGTGTGATGATGGATACCAGTGCACTGGCTGCAGCCGGCCTGCAGCCTGATGCGGATCTGCTGGATTTGATCGCGAAGATCAACGCCGATGCGCCGACCGATCTATGGGACATGGCTGCCGGCACATTGAGCGGCATCGACGGCATGTTCGACGGCGATACCGCGCGGCAGGCCGCTTTCCGCAGTTACGCACGTTCGCGTTTGTCGCCAGTGCTGCAGTCGCTGGGTTGGGACGGCAAGGACAGCGACTCGGCGCAGACCAAGGAATTGCGCAGTGGATTGATCGGCACTTTGGCAGCATTGGACGATGCGCAGGTGATTGCCGAAGCGCAGCGTCGCTTTGATACCTTCCTGGCCAAGCCGGATTCGCTGTCTCCGGACCTGCGCAGCAGCGTGCTCGGCGTGGTGGCACGCAATGCCGACGCGGCAACCTGGGACAAGCTGCACGCGTTGGCCAAGCAGGAAACCTCGGCGATGGTGCGTGACCAGTACTACGGCCTGCTGGCCCTGCCCAAGGACAAGGCGTTGGCGCAGCGTGCATTGGACATGGCGTTGACCGAGGAGCCAGGTGCAACCAACAGCGCGGGGATGATTGGTGGCGTATCGCACGAGCATGCGGACCTGGCCTTCGACTTCGCTGTTGCCCATCGCGAAAAGGTGGACACCCTGGTCGACAGCACCTCGCGTGCGCGTTACTACCCGGGCCTGGGCCGCAGTGCCGACAACCTGCAGATGGTGGACAAGATCAAGGCATTTGCCGATGCACATATCGCACCGACCTCGCGACGTGATGCGGAGACGGTGATTGCCGGGATCCAGACCAAGCTGCGGCTGCGCGCAGAGCGCAAGCCGCAGGTGGATGCCTGGTTGAAGGCCCGAGGGTACTGAAGCGGCACAGCTGTTTGCTCCAAGCCCCTCTCCCGTTTACGGGGCGAGAGGGGCAGTTTGCGAACCGTCGGTTCGCTCGCCTTCCACCGCCCGTGCGCCAGCGCACGGGCCGGGGCGCGTAGCGGGGGTGGGGGCGAGGGGAAGCTTCTAGCTAAGCAAAGTCAAAAGCCTCCCTCATCCGCCCGTTGGGCACCTTCTCCCGTAAACGGGAGAAGGGAAGGCCAAAGCAGAAGCCAAAGCAGAAGCCAAAGCAGAAGCCTTGCCTCTGCTGTTTGCAGTGACCAAGAAAGATCAGCTGCTCCACTCTCCCAATCATCACAAGAAAACAGCCGGCTTTCGCCGGCTGTTTGCATTCACGCATCAGGTAATCAAACCCTGATCACGCCTCGACATCTTCCTTGTACGCATCCACCGGGATGCAGGCGCACATGATGTTCTTGTCGCCGTACACGTTGTCCACGCGGGCAACCGGCGGCCAGTACTTCTGCAGCTTCAGCGACGGCAGCGGGAAGGCTGCCAGCTCACGCGGATACGCATGCGTCCACTCGCTGGCTGACACCGCGCCTGCGGTATGCGGGGCGTGCTTGAGCGGGTTGTCCTCGCGGTCCAGCTTGCCGTCTTCGATGGCCTGGATTTCCTCGCGGATCTGGATCATCGCGTCGATGAAACGGTCCAGCTCGTGCTGCGATTCGCTCTCGGTCGGCTCGACCATCAGCGTGCCGGCAACCGGGAAGCTCAGGGTCGGGGCGTGGAAGCCGAAGTCGATCAGGCGCTTGGCCACGTCCTCGGCGCCGATGCCGGAGGTCTTCTCCAGCGGACGCACGTCGAGGATGCACTCATGCGCCACCAGACCGTTGCGGCCGGTGTACAGCGTCTTGTAGTGCGGGGCCAGGCGCTTGGCGATGTAGTTGGCATTGAGCAATGCAACCTGGGTTGCCTTGCGCAGACCGGCGGTGCCCATCAGGGTGATGTACATCCAGCTGATCGGCAGGATCGAGGCGCTGCCGAAGCTGGCAGCGCTGACCATGCCGACCGGGCCGTTGTCGCCCAGCTTGCCCGGCAGGAACGGGGCCAGATGCGACTTCACCGCACACGGGCCAACGCCCGGGCCGCCGCCGCCGTGCGGGATGCAGAAGGTCTTGTGCAGGTTCAGGTGCGACACGTCCGAGCCCCACTTGCCGGGCTTGGCCACGCCGACCAGGGCGTTCATGTTGGCACCGTCGGTGTACACCTGGCCGCCGTGCTTGTGGATGATCTCGCAGATCTCGACCACTTCTTCCTCGAACACGCCGTGCGTGGACGGGTAGGTCATCATGATCGCGGCCAGGCGGTCGCTGTACTTCTCGGCGTTGCGGCGGATGTCTTCGACATCGACGTTGCCGTTGGCATCGGTCTTGGTGACCACCACGGTCATGCCGCACATCTGGGCCGAGGCCGGGTTGGTGCCGTGCGCCGAGTCCGGGATCAGGCAGATGTCGCGATGGGCTTCGTTGCGCGAGCGGTGGTAGGCGCGGATCGCCAGCAGGCCGGCGTACTCGCCCTGCGCGCCGGAGTTCGGCTGCAGGCTCACTGCGTCATAGCCAGTGCACTCGACCAGCATCGCTTCCAGGCCGTCGATCAGTTCCTTGTAGCCCTGCGCCTGGTCGGCCGGTGCCAGCGGGTGGATGTTGGCGAACTCCGGCCAGGTCACCGGGATCATCTCGGCGGTGGCGTTGAGCTTCATGGTGCAGCTGCCCAGCGGGATCATGGTGCGATCCATCGCCAGGTCCTTGTCGGCCAGCGAACGCAGGTAGCGCAGCATTTCGTGCTCGCTGTGGTGCGTGTTGAACACCGGGTGGGTCAGGAACTCGCTGCTGCGCAGCAGGCTCTTCGGCAGTGCGTCGGCGGTGCTGGCATCCAGCGCATCCACGTCGACGCTGGCGCCGAACAGCTGGCCCAGCGCGATGACGTCGGCGCGGGTGGCGGTTTCGTCCAGGCTGATGCCAACCGAACCGGCGTCGATGATGCGCAGGTTGATGCCGGCGGCTTCGGACTTGGTCTTCAGCGCGGCCGAATCAACGCCGGTGATGTGCAGGGTGTCGAAGAAGTCGTTGCCGACTGCCACGCCCTTGCCACGCAGCGCGGCGGCGAGGATCGCAGCCAGGCGGTGGGTGCGGCGGGCAATGCGCTGCAGGCCTTCCGGACCGTGGTAGACGGCGTACATCGAGGCCATCACCGCCAGCAGCACCTGTGCGGTACAGATGTTGGAAGTGGCCTTCTCGCGGCGGATATGCTGCTCGCGGGTCTGCAGGGTCAGGCGGTACGCGGCCTTGCCTTCGGCATCGACCGAGACACCGATCAGGCGGCCCGGCATCGAGCGCTTGTAGGCGTCGCGGCAGGCCATGAAGGCGGCGTGCGGGCCGCCGAAACCGAACGGCACGCCGAAACGCTGGCTGTTGCCGATGGCGATGTCCGCGCCCCATTCGCCGGGGGCGGCGATCAGGGTCAGTGCCAGCAGGTCGGTGGCGACGGCAACCAGGCCCTGGCGGGCGTGCACGGCCTCGACCAGCGCCTTGTAGTCGCCGATGTTGCCCAGGCTGTCCGGGTATTGCAGCAGCACGCCGAAGGTGTCGGCGCTCAGCGCGTCAGCCGGCTTGCCGATCAGCAGCTCGATGCCCATCGGCTCGGCGCGGGTGCGCAGCAGTTCCAGCGTCTGCGGGTGCACGCTGTCCTGCACGAAGAACACCTTGGACTTGGACTTGGCCGAGCGCTTGGCCAGGGTCATCGCTTCGGCCGCGGCGGTGGCTTCATCCAGCAGCGAGGCGTTGGCGATTTCCATGCCGGTCAGGTCGGCGACCATGGTCTGGAAGTTGATCAGTGCTTCCATGCGGCCCTGCGAGATTTCCGCCTGGTACGGCGTGTACGCCGTGTACCACGCCGGGTTCTCGAGGATATTGCGCAGGATCACGTTCGGCGTGTGGGTGCCGTAATAGCCCTGGCCGATGAAGCTGCGCAGGACCTTGTTCTTGTCAGCGATGGCGCGGATCTTGGCCAGCGCGTCGACTTCGGTCAGCGACTCGGGCAGCGCCAGCGGCGCCGGCGACTTGATCGAACCCGGCACGATGGCGTCGGTGAGTGCTTCGAGCGAATCGTGGCCAACGGTGCGCAGCATCTGCGCGATTTCAGCGTCGTTGGGGCCGATGTGGCGGTCGACGAACGCGGAATGGTGTTCGAGTTCGCGCAGCGAAAGAGTGTTCTGGGTCATGGCTGACGTCCGGAGAAGGCATGCAGGGCAGGGGCGGTGAGCCAGGTCTGCCCGGTTGCCGTCCGGGTGCCGCGCACGCGCGCCACCACAGCCGGCAAGCAAAGGCTTACCTCGCGCCCCTCTGTCCTTTTGCCTGAGAGTTTGGAAGCGACGCGACGAGGATCGTGCGCTTCGTGCACCTTCGGCGCCGGATTGAACCGGTCTCTCCAGAGTTTTGCTACGGGTGGTATCGGGCCTGAGCGATTACGGGCGTTTGCGCCTTCGGCAGCGGGGTGAACCGCTTCTCCCACCTTGTTCGTACAGCGTGGCGATTATAGCCCGGTAAAGGCCCGGGGCAGACCCGCGCAGCGGCTTGGATTACCATCTGCATCCCGGTTTCAATCCCGCGCGTTGCACGCGTACGGCCGGGCATCCCGGAACCGCTGGCTGAAGTGGGTGAATGTCCGGACAAATTGCCGCATCATGGCCGCGGAGCGCCGTCGCGCCCGGTCCTGTTCATCCTGTCCCCACCCCACATCGGCCCCGCGCCGGTGCCGTTGCTGGTTATTGAAAGCCATGGAAGCAAACAAGCAGGTTTCACTGCGCCGTATCGCCATTCTGGTGGCCGGTCTGTCGATGTTCGGTCCGTTCGCGATCGATGCGGTGTTCCCCGCATTCCCGCACATGGGCGCCGATCTGGGCGCCGACAAGCTGGCCATGCAGCAGGTGATCAGCGTCTACCTGTTGGCCTATGCGCTGATGAGCCTGGTGCACGGTGCGCTGTCCGATGCGCTCGGCCGCAAGGTGGTGATCATCGGCGGGCTGGTGGTGTTCATCGCTGCCTCCGTCGGTTGTGCGCTTTCCACCGACATGGGCACCCTGCTGCTGTTCCGCTTCCTGCAGGGCCTGTCGGCCGGCGTGGGCTACATCATCGGCCGCGCGGTGATCCGTGACCTGTATGACGGTGACGATGCCCAGCGCTTGATGAGCCAGGTCTCGATGATCTTCTCCATTGCCCCGGCCATCGCCCCGATCATCGGTGGCTGGCTGCTGGGCTGGACGCAGTGGCAGGGCATCTTCTGGTTCCTGGTCGGGTTCTCGGCGCTGTTGCTGCTGATCACCTGCATCTGGCTGCCGGAAACCCACCCGCCGCATGCACGGCTCAGCCTGCACCCCAAGCGCCTGCTGCAGGACTACATCAGCATCGGCATCAACCCGCGCTTCCTGCGCCTGGCCCTGGCCGGCTCGCTGGGCTTCGGTGGCTTGTTCCTGTACATCGCCTCGGCGCCGGCCTTCGTGCTTGACCTGCTGCACATGAACGAACGCCAGTTCGCCTGGTTGTTCATCCCGACCATCGGCGGCATGGCCTTGGGCGCCTATGCCTCCGGCCGCGCGGCAGGGCGCATGGACGGTGCCCGCGCGGTGCGCATCGGCTACAGCTTCATGGCGGTGGCGGCGATCTACAACATCAGCTACAACGCCTTCGCCACCGAGATGACGGTGCCGTGGGCGGTGCTGCCGTTCACCCTGACCTCGTTTGGCGTGGCCCTGATCTTCCCGATCCTGACCCTGGCCATCCTCGACATGTACCCGCGCCAGCGCGGCACGGCCTCGTCGATGCAGGCATTCAGCACCCTGGTGACCAACGCCATCATTGCCGGCGTGCTGTCGCCGATGCTCAGCCGCAGCGGCCTGAGCCTGGCCATCGGTGCGGCCCTGTTTGGCCTAGGCAGCTGGGCGATGTGGAAGTGGGAGCGCATGAGCCAGCGGGCCCGGCGTGACGAAACCGCGTCCTGACACGAATTCACCCCCGCATCGGGGACAATAGTCGCGCCGCCATCACCGGCGGCCGTTCAAAGAGTGAACAACTGATGTCGATCCAATCCAAAGGCCGCCGCGAGGCGAAGAAGAAGCTGGCCGAGCGCGCACGCAACCAGGCCGAAGCCAATCCGCCGGTAAAGGCCAAAGTGGAGCCGCATGCCGAGCTTCGCGACCAGCACCGTGCATTGCTGGCCGGCATCGTCCGCCGTGATGGCGAATGGGTGCTGGGCATGGATGGCAAGATTGCCGGTGAGACCACCAGTGCTGCACGCGTGCTCGCGCTGATCATGCAGGCCGCAGAATGGCACGAGAACAACGACACGCCGGTGCGGTTGATGTATTCCGATGTGCTCAAGGACGCCGCGCATGCCGAAGCGGCGGAGCAGGGCATCGATTTCGACACCTACAAGCGCAATCTGGCCGGCGAGCTGGGCGCGGTGGGCAAGGCGGCTGCGGGCACGCATTGAGCCTGCGTGAAAGCTTGAAACCGACAAGGGCGCCGTTGGCGCCCTTGTCGTTTGTAGCGAGCGTGGCCTGCGCACCTGTTCTTGTGGGAGCGGCGTAAGCCGCGAAGCTCGTACAGCGTCAGTGCTTTTGCATGACTGCTATCGGTGAAGCCCCTGCCGAGCATGGCTCGGCACTACCGGGGGCGTTGGTAGTTCCACAACGGCCGGAACGCGCTGCGATGCAGCCATGCCAGGACCGCGAGATAGCAGAAGTGGAAGGTGCCCCACGGCCAATCGTGGTTGAGGAACAGGTGGAAGATGAAGATGCCGGTGACCAGCGGTGCAAGTACGGCGATGCCGAGGGGCGCGGTGCGTTGGAAAAGCAGCAGGATGCCGCCCGCCAGGCAGCTGCCGGCGATCAACGGATCAACAATCCCGCTGTCGGTCAGCGCGGTGGTAAGTGCCTTGGCGGCGGGGGCTTCCTTGTGGTCCGGCCATGCAGTGCCGAACAACTTATAGGAGAACCAACTGGCACCAACGTAGGTGTAGAACAGGGCGAACAGCCAACGAGCAACAGCAATGATCCAGGTCATGCCAGGTACTCCTGTCGTGCCGCCGGGTGGCGGATTGAACCGAGGGAAAGACCGGTTGATGCCTGCAGCATCGGAACCGGCAGGGAAGCCATGTCCTCGATATCGCCGATGGTAGCGCAGCGACGCGGCCAGTAGTCCGCTCGCTTGCGGCAGCTGCCGTGCCCGCGATGCAGGGCGCGCGGCGGCAGTAAGCAGGCCGTGGATGCAGTCGGTAGCGGATGGTGTGGGGACGGATCTGAAAGGCTGAAATCGACGTTGTGGCTATAATCAATCGGACGACGTTCTTTTGAGCATGGAGGCACTACTGATGTCCGTAGCAGGTATTCCTGACGTATCGCTGGTCGACAACAGCGAGCAGCGCACCCCGTTGGTACTGGTGCTGGACTGTTCCGGCAGCATGGGTGGCGCGCCGATCGAGCAGTTGAATGCCGGCCTGAAGCTGCTGGAAAAGCAGCTCAAGGACGATGTGATCGCCGCCAAGCGCGTGCGCGTGCTGGTGATCGAGTACGGCGGCATGGACAGTGCCAGCGTCATTGGTGACTGGTGCGACGCGATGGATTTTACTGCGCCGCAGCTGTCGGCCAATGGCACCACGCCTACCGGCGCAGCCGTGGATCTTGCGCTGCAGGAGATCGAGGACGAGAAAGCGCGCTTCCGCAATGCCGGCGTGGCTTATACGCGGCCATGGCTGTTCCTGATGTCCGACGGCCTGCCTACCGATGCCTGGGAAGCCAGCGCCGAGCGTTGCCGCGACAGCGAGGCACAGAACCGTGTGGCCGTGTTCCCGATCGGTGTTGGTGATGCTGAGGTGGCCGTGCTCGCGCAGTTCAGCCGCAACGGCGAACGTGGCGTGAAGCGCATGCAGGGCCTGCAGTTCAAGGAGCTGTTCCTGTGGCTCAGCGCCAGCATGCGGGTGGTGTCCAACTCGACACCGGGCGGCCAGGTGCAACTGCCGTCCACCGATACCTGGTCGCTGGCGCCGGTTTGACCATGGCGTGGCGCGTGGTGGCGGCATCTGCCACCGGCCGCTCGCACCTGGATCGGGGCCAGCCCTGCCAGGATGCGTTCGCTTCCACCTGCGTGGGGCCAGTGCTGGTTGCTGCGGTCTGTGACGGTGCCGGCTCGGCGTCGCATAGCGACGTGGGGGCCCAGCATGTGGCGAGTGCCGTGGTGTCCGCGGTGGCGGTCCATCCCGCATTGGGCAGCCGACCGCTGGAGCTGGGCGTGGATGTGCTGCGCGCGATCATCGAACGCGCGGTCAATGATGCGCGCGGTGAGTTGGCGATGGCCTCGGTATCGAAGGGGTTGCGCCTGGCCGACCATGCCTGCACGTTGGTCGGGGTGGTTGCCGAAACGCGTGGCGGCTGGTTCTTCCATGTAGGCGACGGTGTCGCCGCATGTGCGTTCGCGCAGCCGCAGGCGACAGCGGTGTCGTTGCCTGCCAACGGCGAGTACGCGAATGAAACCTGGTTCGTCACCGGCGACAACTGGCAGCAGCAGCTGCGGCTGATGCGTTTCGAAGGCGATATCGAGGCGGTCGTCTTGATGTCCGATGGCGTGCAGCCGTTCGCGATGAACCGCGATGGCAGCGAATTGTTCCAGCCGTTCATCGGCCCGGTGATCCGTTATCTGCGCGGCGTGGATGAAGCGCAGGGCAGCCAGGCCTTGCAGGCGACCCTGGCCGATCCGCGCACCGACCAGATAACCGGCGACGACAAGACGTTGCTGCTTGCATTGCCGGGCTGAGCACATGCCGGCACGCAGTGGTGAAACCATCCAGGATGCACGGCGCGCACCGCTGACGCTTGGCAGGTTGATCAAGAGCGGCGGTGCCGGCAGCGTGTTCCTGCTCAAGGAACGGCCGCTCGAGGTCGCCAAGCTCTATCACCCAAGCGTCGACACGCGCGTCTACGAGCGCAAGCTCAAGGCCATGCTGGAGCTCAGCCCGGACCTGCCGGATGTGCAGGAAAAGGGTGTGCGCCATGTGCAGATCGCCTGGCCGACCGGGCTGCTGCACGATCGCAGTGGTCGTTTCATCGGCTTCAGCATGCCGGTGCTGGATATTGCCGCCACCAGCGACCTGGAGCATGTGCTGCAGGAGCGGCAGGCGCGCGCTGAAGGCCTGCCAACCGCGTTGGGTGCGAAGGCGGCCCTGGCCGCCAATCTGGCGGTGATGTTGGCGGCACTGCACCGTCGCCAGCATTACGTGGTGGACCTCAAACCACTCAACGTGCGTTTCTATCGCAAGTCCTTGTTCATCGCGATGCTGGACTGCGATGGCTTCAGCATCCAGGGCAAGGACGAACGCTTTCCTGCCGGGCAGGTGACCACCGATTACCTGGCGCCGGAATTCCAGCAGCGTGGGGTGAAGGCCGGGCAGGAAGAGGCACAGGATCGCTTCGCGTTGGCGGTAATGGTTTTCCAGCTGCTCAACTCGGGCCTGCATCCTTACAGCGGGCGTCCGCAGGACGCCAGCGTGCCCAGCGATCTTCCCGGGCGCATCGCGGCGAATCTCTATCCCTACGGTCGCGGCCGCGGCAACATGCGTCTGCAGCCATCACCGGTCAGTGGCCATCAGGCGTTCCCCGAGGGACTGCGGCAGATGTTCGACCGCGCTTTCTCTGACCGGCCGGGGCAACGGCCGTCGGCGGAGGAGTGGGCAAGCCTGCTGCAATCGTATGCGCGACGCAGCGCCGGCATGCTGGTGAAGTGCGGCAAGGACGCAAGCCACCAGCATTTCAGCGGCATGCCGTGCGCGGCCTGCGCGCGCAAAGCCCTTCTGGCCAATAGTGCACGCGCGACCAAGGCGCGGGCCACGCGCAAGACTACCAAGGCGCAGCATCAGCAGCGGCCACGCGCCACCGGCACGCGTACTGTGCAGCCGGTGCAGGGTCATGCGATGCCCATGCAAGCTGCACGTCCGGCGGCCCCCCCGGGGCTGGGCGTGCGTCTGCTGATGGCGATAGTCGGGCCCTTGCTGCTTGGCTGGGCGATCAGTTGGGGCATGCCGGCTTATCGCGGATACAAGGCGGCAGCCAACCCCAGCTGGGGTGATGCAATGATGATGGGCATGCAAGGCGGCTTGCTGCTGTTTGCAGTCCTGTTGTTCGTGGTGTTCGTGCCGGTGCTGATCCTGGGCAAGCGGCCATGAAGATCGCCATTGGATTGCTGGTCGCCCTGGTGGTCATGTTGTTGCTGGCGCCGCTGTGGGGACTGCTTGCTGCGTTGGCATTTGATGGCATCGTCTGGGTTGGAAGCCAGCTTTCCAGCGGCACGCCGCGTGACGGGATGCTGGCATTCCGTGCAGGTGTGATCCTCGGTGGCTTGGCCGCGGTGGCTTCGCTGCTGCGGGTGGCGTGGCTCGACCGTGATGTTGCCTATCTGGCCGCAGCGGTGCTGGCGATGGTGGTGTTCTCGCTGGTGCTGTTTGGTACCGGCAAGGCACCGGTGCGCAAGGAGTCTTCATCCATCATGTCGATGGACACGGTTGAGGCGGCCCCCGGGCGCAGGCCAGATGATATCGCCTGGTATTCACGCAGTGCCTACGAGCGCGACGCCGCCGAAAAAGTGGTGGAGATAGCTCGTGACGCCGCACGCGGCAACCGCGAAGAGGCCAATGCCGCCCTGCAGGAACTGCGACGGTGGTCGAACCAGCGCCAGCTTCCCCCTCGCCAGCAGCAGCGGCTGGAGTATGAGCGGGCCAAAGAGCGCTTCCTGACAGGATTCAGGGCCACCGACGATCCGGCCAACGCCGCTGATGCACGGCGCGAGCGTGGCCTGGCGTTGGAGGCAATGTGGGCGGCGATGCCCGAGGTGACATTCAGCGGCATGCAGTTGCTGACCCACAGGCTTGGCGAGCTGGGCACGGCATTGCGCCTGCAGGCTGCAACCGATGCTGCGGATGCGCCTGCTCCCTCACTCGATACCCGTCTGCGCGATATCGTGTCGCTGCAGGAAGCATTGCTGGGCTACCAGCCGATGACGGCTGCGTTGTGGGAGAACTACGCCGCCATCGTTGTGGATTCGGACGAGGAACTGGCATTCGGTGCGTTGGTCACTGCCGAGATGCTCACCCGCGGTGATGGCGCGGCAGGCACCCAGCCCAGCCTGGTCCAGACGTACCACCGCATGATTCGGACCGAACTGCAGCTGCATGTGAATCGGTTGCCGGAGATCTCCGCCCAACGCCTGGCGATACTGTCGTCACGGGTAGCCGTGCTGCCTTGGGAAGAAAGCGGTGGCAGCGCGCAGGCTCCGAACCCGGATGCGCTGGCCAGCGATCGCCTGCGCGCCGAACGAGCGTTGCCCGAAGCGTTGCCCGTGGCAACAGGGCGTGGCCTGCTGGCCGAACCGCCTCCGTCGCCGCCGTCGCCCCCGAATCTGTTCGCTTCGCGGGGCGAGGTGGTGGTGGATCTGCCTGCATCGGGTTTTGCGGCCATGCATGCGCCGGTCACGCTGCCACCTTCCGGTGTGGTCAAGGAAACCTACCTGGTGCTGGCCATCGACGTGTTGAAAAGCGGCGCCATCAGCTCGGTGCTGATCGAACACAGCAGTGGTGACCCGGCATTGGATACCAGGGCGCGCAACGCCGCGCGCTATTGGCGTGCCGTCGGCGGGGTGGCTGCTGCGGGCGAGCGCCGTCGGGTGGCAGTGGTGTTCAAGCCGGCGCCGAAACAGGCCGACACCGAGCCTGCCATCGTTGAGCGCCCCGAAGGCGTTGGTGCGTCCGAGTTCCTTGGCATGCTGGTGGCGGCAAAGGCGCGATCCAACCCGGTGCGCTATCCGCGGCAGGCATTGAACACATCGGCCGAGGGCAGGGTGCTGCTGTCGATCACGCTGTCCGGCCGCGGGCGGGTACAGGCCGTCGACATTGCGCAGAGCAGCGGCCATGCAGCGCTCGATAAAGCGGCGCGTGATGCAGCCCTGGGTTGGCATGTGAGTCCAGGGGCTGCGACGTCGGAGGTGGACACGGTGACGCTGCAGGTGCCGGTGGAGTTTCGTGGTCCTTGAGCGCGGCATTGCAGTGGCAGGACCATCTGCTGTTTCACGTTCACCGTTGAGCTTGTCCGGTGATCGCATGCCGGAAGGAATCGCCGTGGTGGCTCAAGGGAAAATCGCGATGGCTGTCGTCCGCAACCCTGCTCAATAGTCGCGCGCTGCGTCGAACCACCGCTGCGCGAGATCATCGCTTACGCCGAGGCGCAGGGCATGCTCCGAACGGCCGAGCTGCCAGATTGCCTCGCCGAGGTCGTCGCGTTCGGCGGTTTCGATGCCCTTGAGCGTATTGAAGCGTACGCTGAAGCGGGTAACGGCGGCCTCCGTGTCGGCAAGTGTGCGTGCAGCTGCCAATGCCGCCAAAGCGCTGTCGTACGCCTCATTGGCCAGCTTGGCCGAGCGCTTTGGCCAGGCCGAGAACGGACGGCCAAACTCGCTTTCCCACCATGCTGGCTTGCGCAACTGCGATACCGACGCATGTCCGCTCCACGGACGCTGCTGGCTGCGGGCCTTCAACTGCTGGCGCAGGTGCTTGCCTGCGGTTTCTTCGACATTGAAGGCAATGAAGCCGTCCAGCGTGGGCCAGCAGCTCAGCGCTGGCAGGCCTGCCAATGACGGCATGTAGCGCAGCTGCAGGTCCTGCAGCTTTGGTTGTGCCGCAAGTGCTTCAAGGTCGACGAAGTTGCCATACAGGCTCAGCGACTTCAGATGTTTGAAGCGTGACAGACATTTCAGCGAGATGGGGCGAGCCATCGGCTTGTTGACCAGCATCAGGTCATGGACGCCATGCAGCTCGCCCATGTCCGGTAGCTGGAACGCAGTGGTCTCCCTGCGCGAGCCAGTTTCCGGGGCCAGCGACAGGGAGCGGGGCAGTGGTCCCTGCGCCGAGAAGCGACTGATATCGCCGGAGACACCGAGGTGGAGATTCGCTGCGATTTCCTGCCCGGGCAGGAGCAGCTGCAGCTGCAGCTGCAGCTGTGCTTCCGTCTGCCCCAGTTGAATCGCGAGGGTGCGGATGTTGGATCCGGTTGCATCGACCACGGTATCGGTGTCGAGCCCAGGCACCCAGGTCAGCTGCTCGATGGGGCGCTGATGGGCCCACTTGAAGATGCTTTGATCGTTGCCCGTGTAGTGGATCACCCGCGGCCAGGGTGAGCCGGCTGGTGTGGCGAATGGATTGAAGACTGCCCAGTTGATCCTGAGGTCAGGGGCAACCTGGAGATCGGATTTTCCCGCAGCTGCAGCAGGTGCGATCACCAGGCTGCCTACGCCCAGCGTACGCACCAGGGTGTGGCTGCCGGGGCCGGTGAGGTCCAGCGGGTAGCTGCCGGGCCCGGTCAGTGGAGCGTCAACGCTGTTGTCTGTTGCAGTGTTTCTACTGTCCATGTTCATCCTTGGCGTGGCTGCCGTTCATCCACGTGGCTCAGACGCTCACGCCATCAATCGCCTTCGATGCTCAGGCTGCCGAGCACGGCATTGGCGTTTGCCTCAAACCCGGGATCGCGATTGTCATCGGTGTAGCGATGGTAGTAGCGCAACTCGTAGCCAACGCCTTTGGCTTGCAGGGAGCCACAGGAGAGTGCGTATTGTTCGCTCCATTGCCGTTGCCCATCCGCTGCTGGTTGTCGCGCTTCGAGCAGGAGATGGATCTTTGCGCAGCGTGGGTCTGCAGGATACTCGCTCACCTGGAGTGCGCTGATCTTGAAGCGGGGGCTGCTTGCGTAACCTTGTTCCAGGTTGCGTTTGATGGTCCTGATGTAGCCGGATAACGGAGATATCGGTGCATCAAGCGTGGTCATATAGGCTTCGATCTTGCGGTTGTCCGAAGCGGATTCCGCATTCCAGCTGAGCGTCGTACTGGTTCCCGAGCCACTCCTTGTCCAGCCTTCTTCGTCCGGCGGTGTGAATGCAAGGCCTAGCGTCCTGCTTGTATCGGTGATGCCGACATATATCTGCCCGGTACCAGTGCTCTCGGTCGCGAGCGCCGGACCGGGCAGCGCCGAATGGATGGCGAGTGCGACAAGGCCTGCTGCGAGTTTCATCCGTATCTCCCGAAGGTGCCGGGTAACCATGCCACGGCATGACGATGTGTCAAGGCGGGGGCATGGCACATCGTGATGTGCTGGGCTGCTGCAGGTCGCATCTGGTGTCGACGCAGATGCTGCGAGCGGATAAGCAAAGGGCGCCATTGCGGCGCCCTTTGCGTGCATCTTCAGTTGCAGCGCTTACGGTGCCGACGGCTGCGCCGGTGCGGCTGCCGGAGCAGCAGCCGGAGCCGCTGCCTGCCAGCCACACATCTGGCCTTCGTTCTGCTGCTTCAGCCATTCCTGCAGCGGTGCGAAGTATTCCAGCATCGGGCCGGCATCGAGCTTCTCGGTGCCGGTCAGTTCCTTCAGCGTGGCCTGCCACGGCTGGCTGGAACCCTTGCTCAGCATTGCCCAGAACTTCTGCCCGGCTTCCTTGTTGCCGTAGAAGCTGCACTCGTTGAGCGGGCCGGTGTAGCCGGACGCGTCGCAAAGGCCCTTGTAGAACTGGTACTGCAGGATGCGCGCCAGGAAGTAGCGCAGGTACGGGGTGTTGCCTGGCACGTGGTACTTGGCGCCGGCGTCGAAGAACTCTTCGCCGCGTGCGCTGGCCGGGGCCACGCCCTGGTACTGCGCCTTCAGTTCCCACCACTTCTGGTTGTACTGGTCCGGCTTGATCGAGCCGTCGAACACGCCCCAGCGCCAGCGGTCGATCATCAGACCGAACGGCAGGAACGACACGCCCGACATCGCCATGCGCATCTGCGCATTGATGGTGGCTTCGCGGCTTTCCTGCTGCGCGCCGACCAGGCCGATCGAGTTGAGGTACTTCGGCGTCATCGCCAGCACGATGGTGTCGCCGATGGCTTCGTGGAAGCCGTCGTTGGCACCGCCCTGGAACAACGGCGGCAGCGGGTTGTAGGCCAGGTCGTAATAGATGTGGCCGAGCTCGTGGTAGATGGTGGTGAAGTTTTCTTCGTTCGGGGTGATGCACATCTTGGTGCGCACGTCCGGGCCCACATCCTTGCCGTCGCCGCCCATGTTCATGTCCCAGGCGCTGGCGTGGCAGACCACGTTGCGGTCCAGCGGCTTGATAAACTGGGTGTTCTGCCAGTAGCTCTCCGGCAGCTTGGGCATGCCCAGCGAGACGTAGAAGTCCTGCGCACGCTCGGTCATCTGCCGGGCGGTGACCAGTTCGGCCTCACGCTGTGCCTTGAAGCGGCTTGCCGGGTCGGCGCCGCCGGCCTTGGCGAGGGCGGCACTGAGGTTGGTCTGGTACTGCTTTTCCAGTGCGGCGGTGATGTCCAGGCTGCCCGCGTTCGGGTACGGCGCGGTCATGTCCCACAGGTTGCTCCAGTCCTGCTGCCACATGTTGCCGGTCAGGTGCGCGGCAATCATGCCGCCGCCGACTTCGGCCTTGTCCTTGCCGTATTCCTTGTCCAGCTTGGCGCGGGTATAGCAATGCACCTGCTCGTACAGCGGCTTGACCTGCTCCCACAGGCGGTCGGTTTCCGGGCCAACCTGGTCGGCCGGCATGTCGTAGCCGCTGCGCCACATCTGGCCGGCATCGCTATAGCCCAGTTCGCGGGCGCCTTCGTTGACCAGTTCGACGAAGCGCTGGTAGTTGGCGCGCGACGGCACGGCGGTGGACTGCCAGCCCTGCCAGGCATCGAGCTGCTTGTCGTAGTCACGCGAGGTGGCCAGCACCTTCTCAAGGTCGCCGAGCTGGCGGCAGTTCTTGTTGTCGCCTTCGCCCACGCAGTAGGTGCCCGCGCCGTAGTCGCCTTCCAGCTTGGTGGCGATGCCGGCCAGTTCGGCCAGCTTCTGCGGGTCGCGCGGGGCGGGCATCGAGGTCATCAGCTTGAGCAGGCTGATGGCGCGCTTGGTGTCGGCGCTCATCGGCTGGCCGTCGTATTTGTTGGCCTGCTCGATCCAGCCATTGAGCACGGTCAGCCAGCGCTCGTTGGCCTTGGCAGCAACGCGGGCCGAATCGTCATTGATGTAGGTGGACGACAGCCACTGGGCCGAAGTCATTTCCGGGTACATGGCCTTGTATTCGGCATTGACGCGGGCGATGAACTGGTCGGCGCTTTCGGCCGGTGCGGCCTGGGTGGTGGCCGGCTTGGCGGCGTCGGTGGCGGCGTCCTTTTTACAGGCAGCCAGCGAGAGCACGGCCACGCCAACGGCGGCGGCCAGGACCAAATGACGATTCTTCACAGCAAACCCCGGTTTGTAAGTACCGGCGAAGGCTAGTGGGGCAGCGGCCGGGCCGCAAGTGGGGAAAGGGATGCACCCCTGTAGTGGGGGGGGGGGGGGGGGGGGGGGGGGGGGGGGGGGGGGGGGGGGGGGGGGGGGGGGGGGGGGGGGGGGGGGGGGGGGGGGGGGGGGGGGGGGGGGGGGGGGGG
>NZ_JBRREC010000096.1:0-19019 GCF_056760015.1 Stenotrophomonas sp. STEN029
GGCTCGGCACTGTGAGGAGTTCGCTTGGAAAGCCCCCAGCCGAGCATGGCTCGGCACTACAGCTTGGGGTTCGCTTGGAACACCCCCTGCCGAGCATGGCTCGGCACTACATCTGTGCCTTTGGCGCGCTTACATGTTGCGGCGGTACTCACCGCCCACGTCATACAGCGCGTGGCTGATCTGGCCGAGGCTGTGCGTCTTCACCGCTTCGATCAGTGCTTCGAACACGTTGCGGCGGTCACGCGCGGTCTTCTGCAGATAGCCCAGACCGTGGCCGTCGTGCGCCTCGGCATCCGCCACTGCGCCTTCAACCTCATGCGAATGCGAGGTCTCGCCCGCCGGTGCCAAGGCGTTGCGATTGTGCTGCCAGGTATGCACATTCTCGATCTGCTGGCCCTTCTCTTCCTCGGTCGAACGGATCAGTTCGATCTCGGTCGCCACTTCGCCGGCATGCTCCTTGGGCAGGAACATGTTGACGCCGACCAGCGGCAGGCTGCCATCGTGCTTCTTGTGCTCGTAGTACAGTGACTCTTCCTGGATCTTGCCGCGCTGGTACATGGTGTCCATCGCACCGAGCACGCCGCCGCGCTCACTGATCGCCTCGAACTCCTTGTAAACCGCCTCCTCGACGATATCGGTGAGCTTGTCGACGATGAAGCTGCCCTGCCAGGGGTTCTCGCAGAAGTTCAGCCCCAACTCCTTGTTGATGATCATCTGGATCGCCACCGCGCGGCGCACACTTTCTTCGGTCGGCGTGGTGATCGCCTCGTCGTAAGCGTTGGTGTGCAGGCTGTTGCAGTTGTCGAACAGCGCATACAGCGCCTGCAGCGTGGTGCGGATATCGTTGAACTGGATCTCCTGCGCGTGCAGCGAGCGGCCCGAGGTCTGGATGTGGTACTTCATCATCTGGCTGCGCTCGTTGGCACCGTAGCGCTCGCGCATCGCACGGGCCCAGATACGCCGCGCAACCCGGCCAATCACGGTGTATTCCGGGTCCATGCCGTTGGAGAAGAAGAACGACAGGTTGGGCGCGAAGTCGTCGATCTTCATCCCACGCGCCAGGTAGTACTCGACGATGGTGAAGCCATTGGACAGGGTGAAAGCCAGCTGGCTGATCGGGTTCGCACCGGCCTCGGCGATGTGATAGCCCGAGATCGACACCGAATAGAAGTTGCGCACCTTGTGATCGACGAAGTACTGCTGGATATCACCCATCATCCGCAGCGCGAACTCGGTGGAGAAGATGCAGGTGTTCTGCGCCTGGTCTTCCTTCAGGATATCGGCCTGCACCGTGCCACGCACCGTGGACAGGGTTTCTGCCTTGATCCGCGCATAGGTCTCTGCGTCCACCAGCTGGTCGCCGGTGACGCCCAGCAACGCCAGGCCCAGGCCGTTATTGGTCGGCGGCAGCTCGCCGTGGTACTGCGGACGTGTGCGGCCTTCGAAGAGCTTCGCGATCTGCTCTTCCGCCTCGGCCCAGCGTGCGGGGTCTTCCTGCAGATACTTCTCGATCTGCTGGTCGACAGCGGTATTCATGAACATCGCCAGGATCATCGGTGCCGGGCCATTGATGGTCATCGACACCGAGGTGGTCGGCGCGCACAGGTCGAAGCCGGAGTACAGCTTCTTCATGTCGTCCAGCGTGGGGATGTTGACGCCGGAATTGCCGATCTTGCCGTAGATATCCGGACGCGGCGCCGGGTCTTCGCCGTACAGGGTGACGCTGTCGAAGGCAGTGGACAGACGCGCGGCCGGCTGGCCAACGCTCAGGTAGTGGAAGCGACGGTTGGTGCGCTCTGGCGTGCCTTCGCCGGCAAACATGCGGATAGGGTCTTCGCCGCTGCGGCGGTAAGGATAGACGCCGCCGGTATATGGGTAGGAACCCGGCAGGTTTTCCTTCTGCAGGAACACCAGCAGCTCGCCCCAGCTGCGATAGGTAGGCGCGGCGATCTTGGGGATCTGCTGGTGGCTGAGCGATTCGCGGTAGTTCTCGACGCGAATGGTCTTGCCGCGCACCTGGTATTCGTTGACCGGATCGGTGATCGACTTCAGCCGCGCCGGCCACTCACGCAGCAGGCGCAGGGCCTCCGAATCCAGCGACTGCACCGCGTCGTTGTAACGCTGGCGCAGGGTGCGGATGCTGTTGTCGGCACCCGCGTCGGTGAGTGCATCGCCTGTGTACAGATCCAGGGCAACCGGCTGCGCTGCATCCTCCAGCTCCTTCAGCGCCTGCCAAAGGCTCTGTGCACGCTCGGCCACTTCTGCCTGCGACTCGATGCGGGCGTTGATGCTGCGGCCCTGTTCGGCGATCTCGGCCAGGTAACGCACGCGGCTGCCCGGGATCAGCACCGTTGCGCGGGGTTCCTTGAGGGTCGTGTCGATGTTGGGAGCAAAACCGGGGTCAGAGTCGGGCTTTGCGTGCAAAACCGGACTCTGACCCCGGTTTTGATCTTGCTTCTCACGCAACAGACGGCACAGGTTCACGAACATCCAGCTGATGCCCGGATCATTGAACTGGCTGGCAATGGTCGGGTATACCGGCACGTCCTCGTCCTTCATGGTGAAGGCGACGCGGTTGCGCTTCCATTGCTTGCGTACATCGCGCAGCGCGTCTTCGGCGCCGCGCTTGTCGAACTTGTTCAGCACCACCAGCTCGGCGTAATCGAGCATGTCGATCTTTTCCAGCTGGCTGGGAGCGCCGAAGTCACTGGTCATCACATACATCGGGAAGTCGACCAGATCGACGATCTCCGAATCACTCTGGCCGATGCCGGCGGTCTCGACGATCACCAGATCGAAGTGCAGCGATTTGAGGAAGCCAATGCAATCGCGCAGCACGGTATTGATTGCCGCATGCTGGCGACGGGTTGCCATCGAACGCATGTAGACGCGTTTGGAGCGCAGCGAGTTCATGCGGATGCGATCGCCCAGCAGCGCGCCACCGGTGCGGCGACGGGTCGGGTCCACTGAGATCACCGCGATGCGCATCTGCGGGAAACTGGCGAGGAAGCGGTTGAGCAGTTCGTCAGTAACCGAGGACTTGCCGGCGCCACCGGTGCCGGTGATGCCGATGACCGGTGTCTTGCCGGCAGCCAGCTGCCACTGTTTGCGCAGCGAGCCCAGCTCGGCCTCACCGTGATTGCCGTCCTCCAGCTGCGAGAGCACCCGACCAATGCCGATCTCATCCTCGATCGAAGGTGCCTGTGCGTGCACTTCACGGGCGGCAGCTTCGCGGGCCTTGCCAGCGCGCGCCACCACATCCTCGATCATCTCCACCAGCCCCATCTTCATGCCGTCGTTGGGGTGGTAGATGCGCTCCACGCCATAGGCCTGCAGCTCGCGGATTTCCTCCGGGGTGATGGTGCCGCCACCACCGCCGAATACCTTGATATGGCCGGCGCCGCGTTCGCGCAGCATGTCGACCATGTACTTGAAGTACTCCACGTGTCCGCCCTGGTAGGACGACAGCGCGATGGCGTCGGCGTCTTCCTGCAATGCCGCGCGCACCACGTCTTCCACACTGCGGTTGTGGCCGAGGTGGATCACCTCCGCGCCCTGCGCCTGGATCAGGCGGCGCATGATGTTGATGGCCGCATCGTGGCCATCGAACAGGCTGGCGGCGGTGACGAAGCGCAGCGGGGTGGTTTCAGGCTGCGCCTGCGGGAGCTGGGAGGCGGGGGTACTCATGGCCGTGCAACATCCGGTTTCTATTGCAACCAATCATAGAACCGCCGCCCCCCGCAGGTCAGGTTGCAGCGCAGCGTGACCTTTTGCGGGTTTACCCTATCGATAGGCACGCTGACCGCCGTTTCCGGCAAAGCGAGGTGCCAGCGCGGGTAGACCTGCCTGAACATTCCCCTAGCAGGAATGGATTAGAATGGCGCATCCGCGACCCGTCACTGCCCCGACGAAGTCGCATTTTTTGTTTTCCGGCCAGCCATTTGGCTACACGATCACTGACGTTGTGGCAAACACACCATCGGAGCCTGCATGTTGTTCGACACCCTCGAAACCTCCGGCCATGAGCAGGTCCTGTTCTGCCAGAACCGCGATGCCGGCCTGAAGGCCATCATTGCCATCCACAACACCACCCTGGGCCCGGCCCTGGGCGGCGTGCGCATGCGCCCCTACGCCAACACCGATGATGCGCTGCGCGATGTCCTGCGCCTGAGCCGCACCATGACCTACAAGAACGCCCTGGCCGGACTGAATGTCGGTGGCGGCAAGGCGGTGATCATCGGCGACCCCAGGACCGCCAAGAGCGAGGTGCTGTTTCGCGCCTTCGGCCGTCAGGTCGAGGCCTTGGCCGGGCGCTACATCACCGCCGAGGACGTCGGCACCGACGTCAACGACATGGAAAACATCTACCTGGAGACCGGCTTCGTCACCGGCGTGCACCAGGTCCATGGCGGCTCTGGCGACCCGGCCCCGTTTACCGCCTACGGTGCGCTGCAGGCGCTGATGGCTTCGGTCAAGCGCAAGTTCGGCCATGAGGAAATCGGCAAGCTCAGCATTGCCGTGCAGGGCCTGGGCCATATCGGCATGGAGCTGGTGAAGCTGTTGCGCGAGCGCGGCGCCAAGCTTTACGTCACCGACCTGGACCCGGTGCTGGTGCAGAAGGCCGTTGCTGAATACGGCTGCGAAGCGGTCAAGCCCGACGCCATCTACGACGTTGCCGCCGATGTGTTCGCGCCCTGCGCGATGGAAGGCGCCATCGACATGAGCACGCTGGAGCGGCTCAAGGCCAAGGTCATCTGTGGCACCGCCAACAACCAGCTGGCCAGCCATGCCGTGGGCGATGAGCTGTACAAGCGTGGCGTGTTGTGGGCACCGGACTATGCAGTCAATGCCGGCGGCGTGATGAATGTGTCGCTGGAGATCGACGGCTACAACCGCGAGCGCGCGATGCGCCTGATCCGCAGCATTTACCACAACCTCGGCAAGATCTTCGACCAGTCGGAGCGCGACGAGGTCTCGCCGCAGCGCGCGGCTGACCGCATCGCAGAAAGCCGACTGGAAGCGATCGGCAAACTGAAGATGCCGATGGGCCGTTCGGTGCCGCGCATGAACCGCCTGCGCGGCGAGTAAGCACTGCCGCTGAAACACCGAAGGCGGGCGATCATCTCGCCCGCCTTCTGCTTTTCAGCAACCCGACACCGCTGCCAGGTCAGAACGCCTGCTGCAGGCGCAACGACACCTGCCGGTTGTCACCACGTGGGCCGAAGCGCTGGTCATAGCCCAGCGACAGGCGCGTATTGCGGGCCAGCCACGAATCCACCGACAGCCCAAACAAACCGCCCGAACGCGACGGCTGCAGGCCGGCAATCGGTGCCCAGGCATCAATCCCGACGAAGCTGGCATCCAGGCTCAGGCCATTACCGCCCAGCGCCTGCTGCCATTCCACGTAGCCATTGAACGCCACCCGCTTCCACAGGTAGTGCCCGCGCAAGCCCGCCAAGGCCTGCACCCTGCTGCTGCTCCAATCGTCAGCACGCAGGCCAAAGCCATAGCCGCCCTGCTCGTTGAACGCACCACCGTCGATACGCGTGTAGTCCGCGCCCAGGTACGGCGTCAGCTGCGCTGCACCGTGGCCCAGCCGATAACCGGCCTCGATGCTGCTGGACAGGAAGTTGCCGCTGTAACGCGCCTGCACCCCGGCGCGCTCGGACCCCAGCAACAGCCCGCGATCCAGCTCGCGCTGGTACTGGCCAAATCCGGCTTGGCCCAGCACATAGGCATCACCGCGCTGCCAACCGGCGTAGAGCTGCGACTGGGTCTGACGGTCACGGCTCCGGTCCTGCGCCACACCGCCGCTGGCATTGGCGCGGGTTTCACCGAACGCGAAACCCAGTACGGCATTGCTGGACAGCGCAGTTTCGCCGCCCATCATCCAACCGCCGACGCTGTAGTCACTGCCCAGGTAACCGCCCTGCCCGCCGCCACCAAGGCTGCGCATCCAGACACCGTTGACTGCCGACCGCGCACCGCCCTCGGCGAACTGGCTGGACAGCGCACGCCGGTTCATATCGATGCTGTCAAAGGTCATCGCGGTGGCGGTGGCATGGGCTTGCCCGGAGAGACTCTCCAGACTCTGGGCCAGCCCGGCAAAGCCGCCGCCGACACCCTGCACCGATGCCGCAGCTGAGCCGAACGCCGTGGCCTGCAGAACATCATCGGTATCCAGCAGTTCGAACGCCTGCTCCACCCGCTGCGCCGCCGACATCGCGCGCAAGCCAACGCTGGCGGCGCTTGCCGCCGCCGTGACGCTCACCCGGTCCAACTGCAGCCAAGCGTTGTTGGCGTCATAGCCATACTGGGTCTGCAACAAGGTAACCCCGGTGCTGCCAGTCGCCGGGGTTGCGAATTGCCCGCTGATACCGCCACCGGCATGCAGCAGGTCCTGACGGCGACCATCCTGTGGCACGTAACCGGCAACCGCGCCATTTACCATCACCCCACCATCCAGGCTCGCCGTTCCTGTGACCTGCAAGGCATTGGCACCGAGCGCAACCATCAAGCGTGCGCCGGAGCGCTGCACGTAGTTGCCCTCGATCGTTGCCGAGCCTTCATTACTCAGCACGATCACGCTGGCGCCGTTGTCCACGTTGCCCACCACACGCGTGGTGCCTCCCATGAACTGAAGTGCCGCAGCCGAAGGATTGGACTGCGCATCGATGCTGACATTCGAACGGATCGAGCCGCCATCGCGCAGCGCAAGCGTGCCCTGCTGGATACGGGTGGCACCGGCATAGGTGTTGGCGGCGGACAAGCCCAACGATCCGCTGCCGAATTTCACCAGACCGCCGGCACCGCTGATCGGATTGCTCCACACCGAATTGAGCCCGAGCTGACTCACATTGACCTTGATATCCCCCCAGTCCGCCTTGCCCGGCCCCTGCACCGCCTTGCCGACATTGAGCAGGCCATAACCGAACACCGCATCCGGCCCAGCTTCCCCCAGATCGGTCGCAGTCCCCAGCAGCGTCTGCCGGACCAGGTCATTGTTGAAGTAAGGGAATGCCTGCCACACCAATGCTGCTGCGCCCGACACCAAGGGCGCCGCATAGGAGGTGCCGCTGCCGTAGTAATACGACAGATTGTTGGCCGTACTGTCCTGTCCAAGGAACATCGATGTCCCCGGCGCCACCAGACAGTAATTCCTGGCGACGCCGCAGGCATTGGAGTAGGAGGCCAGCGCCGTCGGTTTGGCCGTATCCAAGGCTGCCACCGCCAGCCAGCCACGTTCCAGGTCGGCCGCCGGATAACTGCCGGGATTGCCAACTTTGCTCGGCAACGCCGCCATGTCGGAAGGATTGGGCTTTGACTCGTTGCCGGTGGCGAACACCACCAGCCCATCATTGTTGTTGATGAAAGGACGGTACTCGTTGGCAATCTCGGCCGTCACGTTCGGCCGGGTCCAGTACAGGCCGCCCCAGGAGTTGTTCATGATGCGCATGCCATCGCGGATCAGGTCGGCATGTACCGAGGCCATACCCAGCGCACCGGTCACTTCGTTGCCATTGCCGGAACCATCATCGGTAGGCGATTTGTCGGCGATGATGCGCGCGGAAAGGATCTGCGCACCCGGCGCGACACCACCCGGCCATCGCCCGGTCGGCGCGCCGGCGGCCAGCTGCGCAACCGTGGTGCCATGTCCAACCACATCGTCCACCGACAGGTTGTTCTGCGCTGGGTTCAGATAGTTGTAGTTGGCCAACACGCGCCCTGCCAGCGCTGGATGGTTGCGCATCACCCCTGAGTCGATCACACCGATGCGGTAGCCGGTTCCGTCCAGGCCCATGGCGTGCGCGGCCTGCGTGTTCGTCAGTGCCAGATGCGCATCAAACGCAGGCTGGGGGGTCACAGGTGGCGTTGTAGTAGGTGGTGGCGTTACCGGAGGTGTGACCGGCGGCGGATCGGATTTCGGGCCGCTACCACTCCCACACGCTGCCAGCGCCAATGCCAATGAACTGGCCAACACGCCGCGCGGCAAATTGCTGCTCACCATTGCACTGCTCATTCCCCTGCTCCCCTTCCGATGGATGATTCGCCAATTCAGGTATTACCTGATCCCGGTAGCACTCCGGCTACCTTCTATACTGCAACGACAATCCACTGTCTGTGGGGATGTGCCGTTGGTCCAATGTGCCCGGTCCCGCAGACGTTCGATAATTGCCGCAAGGTATAACCGAGATTGCTCATGTCTGACATCGTCATCGCCGCCGCCAAGCGTACCGCCATTGGCTCCTTCCTTGGCCAGTTCAACGGCGTCCCCACCCCGACCCTGGGCGCCACTGCCATCAGCGCCGCCATCGCGCAGTCCGGCATTCCCGCCGCGGATGTGTCCGAGGTCATCATGGGCTGCGTGCTGCCGGCCAACCTGGGCCAGGCACCGGCCCGCCAGGCCGCACTTGCCGCTGGCCTGCCGACCAGCGCCGGCGCCACCACGCTCAACAAGGTCTGCGGCTCCGGCATGAAAGCCATCATGCTCGGCCACGACCTGATCAAGGCCGGTTCGGCCAGCATCGTGGTTGCCGGCGGCATGGAGTCCATGTCCAACGCCCCGCACATGCTGCCCAACTCGCGTACCGGTAACCGCTACGGCAATTTCCAGGCAGTGGACCACATGGCATGGGATGGCCTGACCAACCCCTACGACGGCCAGTCCATGGGCGTGTTCGCCGAGGCCACCGTTGCCAAGTTTGGTTTCACCCGCGAAGAGCAGGACGCCTACGCCATTGAATCGGTGACCCGCGCACAGGCTGCACAGGCCAACGGCGCATTCAACGATGAAATCGTTGCGGTCACGGTTGCCACCCGCAAGGGCGACGTCGAGTTCAGCCAGGACGAGCAGCCGGGCAAGTCCGACATCAGCAAGATCCCGACCCTGCGCCCGGCCTTCAAGAAGGACGGCAGCGTCACCGCTGCCAGCTCCTCGAGCATTTCCGACGGTGCCGCCGCGCTGGTGCTGCTGTCCGCCGACGATGCCGCCAAGCGCGGCGTGCAGCCGCTGGCCCGCATTGCCGCGCATGCCACCTTCTCGCAGGAACCGGAGTGGTTCACCACGGCGCCAATTGGCGCGATCAGCAAGGTCCTTGAAAAAGCCGGCTGGAACATCGCCGACGTCGACCTGTTCGAAATCAATGAAGCCTTCGCCGTGGTGGCGATGGCGCCGATCCGTGAGCTGGGCATTCCGCATGCCAAGATCAACGTCAACGGAGGTGCCTGCGCACTGGGTCATCCTATCGGTGCATCGGGTGCCCGCTTGGTGGTTACGCTGGTAAATGCATTGCGCACGCGCGGCCTCAAGCGTGGCATTGCGTCGCTTTGCATCGGCGGCGGCGAAGCAACTGCCATCGCCATTGAATTGATTTGATTGAAAAATTTCAGATAATTCAAAACCTGAATGCGGGACCGCTTGACAGTCGAAATGGGCTTGTCATCATGTTCCCGGCGCGCAATGGCGCGTTGCCTAATTTCACGACGAGGATTCACAAATGAGCATCAACAAGCTGCTGATCGCAATGACCCTGGGTCTGGCCCTGACCGCCTGCTCGAAGCAGGAGCAGGCTGCTGACGCCGCCGCTGCCGCTGACACCGCTGCAACCGAAGCCCAGGGCGCTGCTGACGCTGCTGCCACCGCTGGCGCTGCTACCGCTGACGCTGCCCAGGCTGCTGCTGACACCGCCGCCACCGCTGCTGACGCTGCTGGCCAGGCTGCTGGCGAAGCCGCTGCTGCCACCACCGACGCTGCTGCTGGCGCCGCTGCTGACGCTGCCAAGGCTGCTGAAGACGTTGCTGCACAGGCCAAGGACGCTGCTGAAGAAGCCAAGAAGTAATAACTTCTGCTTCCAAGCTAGTATCGAAAAGCCGCTGGTTCGCCAGCGGCTTTTTTTATGCCTGGGCGTACTCCGGCAATACCACGGATCACTTCGAACAAGCCCAAACGGGCCAGCGCCGCCGTGCACGCTGGGAACAACAGCCCGCCCGCAACCTGCAAGCCGTGATCAGCGCATGCGCACCTGCGCACCATTCGATCGTCGCACTGTGCCTGCGCCAATCCAGCGTTCCTTAACGGCGCGGCCGAGCCTTGACGTGATCTGAATACGCCAACCCCTAGGGTGAGCCCATTGGCCCATCCCAGGAGAGTGCAATGAAACTGTTTGTCCCCGTACTGACCGCAGGCCTGGTGCTGGCCCTGGCTGGCTGCAATGACCGTAACGCCGAGCAGGCCAAGCAGGACGCGGCAGCGGCCGCAGACCATGCCGCCGAGGCGGCCAGGAACGCAGCCGAATCCGCGGCCGGCGCAACCCGCGATGCCGCTGACCAGGCCGCAGCGGCCACCCGCAACGCCGCTGCCGAATCGCAGCAGGCATTGGACAATGCCGCCGACGCCACCGCCAAGGCGGCCGACGAAGCCTCCATCGCAGCCAAGGACGCCGCTGCCGATGCCAGCGCAGCTACCGCCGACGCGGCGCAGAAGGTTGCCGACCACGCCCACGACGCCGCCAAGCAGGCGCGCGAGAAAGCGGACGCCGCCAAGCATTGATAGACTCGCCACGCAGCTGTCATGTCGATGATGGCTGCGTGGCGCTCGCGCAGGATGCGTGATGCCACAGGGGCCGGATGCACACCATCCGGGTTGGCATGTGATCACGCGCGCGTAGGCAGCACGTGCGTATCACCTTGATCATGCAGTCAAGGACCGGATGCGGAAACACACGGGCAGTAAATTCGCGCTGATATTCTCGGCGCTGGTGTTCGTTGCCATTGGCGTCGGTGTATTCGTCGGTGCGCGCAGGTTCATCGCCGATGCACGACTCGTCGCCCACACCCACGAAGTCATCAGCAGGATTGATGAGATCCAGTCCATGGTGCTGGATGCAGAGTCGGCCGAGCGCGGCTACCTGCTGACCGGCAGCCAGGCCTACCTGCTTGACTACCAGGTAAGCGTGGAACGACTTCCACTGCTACTGAGCAGCTTGTCCAGGTCGATCCCCGACAACCCCGATCAGGCGCGCAATGCGCTCAAGCTCAACGAGCTGGTGAACCAGCGCCTGCAGCAGATCCAGCACGTCGTCGATATCTATGACGGCCAAGGCCTGGACGCCGCACGCGCGGCGATCAACCAGAATGCATTCCGCACCACCAGCGCCATCCGCCAGCAGGTGCGTACCATGGTCGAGGAGGAACACGAGCGATTGGTGGACCGTGCCGCCAGCTCGCGCCGTAGTGCTGATCTGCTGCTCGGGCTCGCCTTGGCCGGCATCCCCTTCGGCCTGGCCGTGGTCGCATCGGTATATGGCATCCTGCTGTCCGAACTGCGCCGCCGCAGCCGCGCCGAGAAGCGCGCAGCCAGCGCCAGCCAGCAGCTGGCGGGCAACCTGGAACAGATCGAACGTTCCAGCGCCGACCTGCAGACCCTGGGCCGCTATACCGGCCTGCTGCAGAGCTGCGCCAACCCGGAAGAAGCCCTGGAAATCAGCGCGCGCACGCTGGAAGCGCTGATGCCCAATGTCGCCGGTTCGGTCTATCTGCTGCGCGCTTCCAATGACCGTGTCGAGAACATCGTCAGCTGGGGCACACCCCTGGTGGAAACCAGCGCCTTCCTGCCGCCCACTGATTGCTGGGCGATCCGGCGTGGGCAACCGCATGTCATCGATGACCTGCTCCGCGATGCCAGCTGCCCGCATATCAGCCGCCCCGAGCCCGGCCAAAGTGTTGCCACCGCCTGCATCCCGATGTCGGCACAAGGCGTACAGATTGGTTTCCTGTTCCTCTCCGGTGCTGGCCCCGGCCCGCTGCCGCGCCTGAACATCGCCGAGTCGGCGGTGGAGCAGCTGTCGCTTGCGCTGAGCAACCTGCGCCTGCGCGAGTCGCTGCGCCTGCAGTCGATCCGCGATCCACTCACCGGGCTGTACAACCGGCGCTATCTGGAAGAGTCACTGACCCGCGAGATCGCACGCTGCGGCCGGCGCGACTTCCCGCTGTCGGTGATCATGCTGGATGTGGATCATTTCAAGCAGTTCAACGATACCCACGGCCACGGCGGCGGCGATGCCTTGCTGGCGGCCATCGGCCAACTGCTGGGCTCGCGTCTGCGCGGCGAAGACATCGCCTGCCGCTATGGCGGCGAGGAGTTCACCGTGATCCTGCCCGAGTCGGACAGCAACAATGCGCTGCGCCAGGCCGAGGAACTGCGTCTTGCGCTGTCACAGATGAGCGTGCCGTTCTCCGGCAAGACGCTGCCACCGATCACCATCTCGCTGGGCGTGGCCACGTATCCGGTTGATGGTGTGGCTGGCCTCACCCTCCTGCGCAAGGCCGATGCCGCGCTGTACCGGGCCAAGCGCAGCGGCCGCAACCAGGTGCTGCGCTTCGACCCGGCACTGGATGGCGCTGGCTGATCAGGCCTGCGGCAAGGCGCGCTGCAGGACGTCCGCGAACGGCGTTGCTGCCTGCAGCACGCCGTAGACGCCAGCCGCACGCGGCAGGCGTGATTGTGCATACAGCGCCGCCAGCGGGCTGTCCGCGCGCAGCAACGCGGCTGCCTGCAGCAACACCGCGACATCGCTGACCAGTGCGCGCGCATCAACCTGGGCCAGCTCGGCGCCCTGCAGTTGGCGCAGCGCGGCCTCAAGCGCGCGATCATAGCCGTCGTTGCGACCGGCAACCTGCTGCAACTCGGTCAGCAAGGCCACACGCGTTTCTGGTTCGCGCTGCAAGGCACGCAGCACATCCAGGCACTGCACGTTGCCGCTGCCTTCCCAGATAGAGTTCAGCGGCGCCTGCCGGTACAGCCGCGGCAGCATCGACTCTTCCACATAGCCGGCACCGCCCAGGCATTCCTGCGCCTCGTTGACGAAGCCTGGGGCGCGCTTGCATATCCAGAATTTGCCGATCGCCGTGCCGATCCGTGCGAAGGCGGCTTCATGTGCGTCCTGCGGCGCGCCATCGACGGCACGCGCCACGCGCATGGACAAGGTGGTCGCAGCCTCCGATTCGATTGCAAGATCGCTCAGCACATTCGCCATCAACGGATGCTCGACCAAAAGCTTGCCGAAGCTGCGCCGATGCCGTGCATGATGCAGCGCCTGCGCCAGGGCCATGCGCATCTGCGCGGCCGAGCCCAGCATGCAATCCAGCCGGGTCAGCATCACCATCTCGATGATGGTGGCCACGCCGCGTCCTTCTTCGCCAACTCGCCGCGCCCAGGCGCCGCAGAACTCCACCTCGCTGGAGGCATTGCCCCAGTCGCCGAGCTTGTCCTTCAGGCGCATCAGATGGAAGTTGTTGCGCCGCCCACAGGCCAGTCGGCGTGGCATCAGGAAACAGCTCAGCCCGCCAGGTGCCTGCGCCAGCACCAGCCAGCCATCGGACATCGGCGCGGAGAAGAACCACTTGTGCCCGACCAGGCTGTACTCGCCCTCGCCCGCCAACGGCGTCGCCAGGGTGGTATTGCTGCGTACATCGGAGCCGCCCTGCTTCTCGGTCATGCCCATGCCGACGGTGATGCCCAGCTTGTCGCCGATGGGCAGATCACGTGCGTCGTAGAACGGGGCGGCCGCCTTGTCGGCCCATTCCGCCAGCGCAGGCTCCTGCCGCAACACCGGCACGGCGGCGTGGGTCATGGTCAACGGGCAACTGCTGCCCGCTTCGGCCTGATGGTGCAGATAGCTCAAGGCCGCACGCGCGACATGCGCGCCGGGCTGCGCCGAGCGCCAGGACAGCCCGGCAACACCACGGGTCTTCGCCGTGGCCATCAAGCGGTGATACGCCGGATGGAAATCGACGGTATCGATCCGGTTGCCGTGTGCGTCATGCGTGCGCAGCAGCGGCCGCTGGCGGTTGGCATCGAAGCCGATCCGGTACAGCTCGCCACCGGCCAGCACGCCGTAGTGCTGCAATGCCCCGGCAAAGGCTTGCGCACCCTCGCGCTGCACGCTCTGCTGCAAGGCCAGATCGTCGTGCCAGAGGTCACGCTCGGCAAACGGCGGCGGCTGGTTGTCGACGACGTGGGTTTCAAACGGAGGCGGCTGCGGCAGCATGGCGGCGACTCGTGGAGGACCGCCCTTGATTCTGCCGCAAGCGCCCGTCGTCCGCGCGTTGCTCAGCGTTTCTGCGCGACCTCGGCCAGCGCAGCGATGAATTCATCCTGCAGCGCGAGCTTGCCGAACAGGCCATGCTGGGTGCCACTCAGCACACGCAGCATATGGCCACGACCGCCAGGCATGCGCCCCATCGGCTTGAACAGCAGGTCGCGGCCATTGGCGATCCAATCGTGATCGGATTGGAAGATCGGCGTCAGCCAGCGGCTCCAGAACTGGTACAGCCACACATGCGCCTTGCGCTGGTGCTGGTAACGCGCCAATGCGGCATCAATGTCCTGCTCCGCACGCAAGGCATCGCGCAGCGCCATCGCATCCATCAATGCCATGTTGACGCCCTGCCCCAGCTGCGGGCTCATCGAGTGCGCCGCGTCACCGGCCAATACCAGGCGGCCGCGGTACCAGCGCTGCATCACCGCATCGCGGTAGCTTGCGCGGGCCAGCTGCGCCTGCACGCTGACACCGGCCAGGCGCTCGCGCGCTTCCGGCCACAGCGTGGCGATCTCATCCAGCCACGGTTCCAGCCCGTCGCGCTCCCAGGTCTGGAAACCGTCACGCGGCAGGCTCCAGAAGAAGCTCAGGCGCTGTTCGTTGTCGCCCGGTCGTGTGCCCACCGGCAGCAGGCCGATCATCTTGCGCGCGGCCACGTAGCGCTGGCGCAGCTCATCGCCATGCTGCCAATCGCCGCGCGGCAACAGGCACCACAGCGCGCCCCAGGGGTAAACGCGATCCAGCTTGGTACCCTGCACCTGCGCGCGCAGGCCTGAGCCCGAACCGTCGGTGGCGATCACCAGGTCGAACGGACCGTGCCAACGCCCGTGCTGGTCCTGTACGCGCTGCAGGGATTCATCGATGGCGCTGATATGGCTGTCCACATGCAGTGACGGGCCGGCATCCCAGGCCGCATCCAGCAGCGAAAACAGCGCCCCGCGCTGCATGCCCACGCCGCACAGGCGCGCGTCCAGCCCGGCGTAAGTCATGTCCATCACCGCGCGTCCACATGGGGTCTCGCCGTACAGGCGGCGCACCACCGCGCCGTGCTCCAGCACCTGCGGCATCAACTGCATCTGCCACAGCGCCTGCAGGCCACTGGGCTGTAGCAGGAAGCCCGCGCCTACCGGCCCAGGGGTCGCAGCCTGCTCGAAAACCTGCACCCGGTGCCCGTCGCGCGACAGCAGCACCGCCAGTGCCTGACCGGCCGTGCCATAGCCGACGATGGCGATATCCAGTGTCTTGCTCATTGCAGTCCCTCCCTGGGCCGACTGCCATTGCTAAAAAAAAACCCCGCCGAAGCGGGGTTCTTCCGCACAACCGGGTGGATCACTCGGCCGGCGTGATGTTCGAAGCCTGGGCACCCTTCGGGCCCTGGGTCACGTCATAGCTGACGCGCTGGCCTTCCTGCAGGCTGCGGAAGCCCTTGGAATTGATCGCGGAGAAGTGCGCGAAGACATCGGCGCTGCCGTCCTCCGGTGAGATGAAGCCAAATCCCTTGGCGTCGTTGAACCACTTGACGGTACCGTTCGGCATGGTGATGCGAGACCTTGTTCGATGAATGGATTGATGCACGCTGAATGAGGCGTACTGGCGGAGTATGCAAACCTTAAGCCGGGATGACAATCACCCCCGGGCCAATTCACCCACCAAAGTCGGCAAACCGGACGAAGCTGCCTCCACATTGGCCAAAACCTCGGCCATGGTGATCTCCTCGGCATCGCCGCAGCCAGCGGCCCAGTTGGCGACGATCGCCAGACAGGCGTACTCCAGCCCCAATTCGCGCGCCAGCCCGGCTTCCGGCATGCCGGTCATGCCGACCAGATCGCAGCCATCACGGCGCATCCGCGCGATCTCGGCATTGGTTTCCAGGCGCGGGCCCTGGGTGGCGCCGTAACAGCCGCCGTCCTGGATGGCCACGCCCTTGGCCTTGGCAGCCGCCAGCACCTTGGCACGGAACGACGGCGTGTAGGGGTGGCCAAAGTCCACATGCAGGACCTCGCTGCCTTCCTCTTCGCTGAGGGTGGAAATCCGACCCCAGGTGTAGTCGATCAGCTGGTCCGGGCAGGCCAGTACGCGCGGACCGAAGTCGTCGCCAATGCCGCCCACCGTGTTCAAGGCCAGCACGCGGCTTGCGCCCAGCTGCTTGAGCGCGGCCAGGTTGGCGCGGTAGTTGATCTTGTGCGGCGGAATCGAATGGCCTTCGCCATGCCGGGCCAGAAACGCCACGCGCTGGCCGTTCAACAGGCCAACCCTGACCGGGCCCGAGGGGGCGCCATAGACGGTTTCCACTTCATGGGTCTGGACATCGTCCAGCGCGGCCAGCTTGTACACGCCGGTTCCGCCAATAACGGCCAGGGCGATAGGTTCCATGCTCATTCCTGATGTTCTCGTTGGGCACGCGCAAGCCACGCCCTTGGCGTGGCCCAGCCGCGATCAGACCGAAAGCCGATGGCAAGCATCGGCCGCCGGTATTACTGCTTCATTGCGTAGATGGCCGGCAGCGAACGCAGCGATTCGTTGACGTCCATGCCGAAGCCGAACACGAAGCGGTCCGGCAGGTCGATGCCGGCGTAGTCGGCCTTGACGCCCGGCAGGCAACGGTCGTGCTTCTTCACGGTCAGCACGGCAATGCGCACGTCGGTCGCGCCCTGCTCCAGGCACCATTCGCGCACACCCTGCAGGGTGAAGCCTTCGTCCAGGATGTCGTCGACCAGGATCACCCGGCGGCCGAACAGGGCCGACACCGGGCGGTGCTTCCAGACCAGCTCGCCGCCGGTCTCGCCGTGGTAGCGCGAGGCCTGCATGTAGTCGAACTGCGCGTCCTGGCCGCGCGCGCCCAACTCCAATGCCAACTGGCCGGCGAACGGCAGCGCACCGTTCATGATCGAGATGAACACCGGCACTTCGCCCTTGTAGTCACGCGCGATGGCGTCGGCGATGCCGGCGATGGCGGTGTCGATGGTGGGACGGTCGACCAGCAGGTCGGCCTGGGCCACGGCTTGTTCAAGAGTGAGTTTGGACATCAGGCGGTTCTTCCAAGGTTTTCAAACAGATGATTACGAGTATCGGCGTGGCGGGCGTCGGCCAGCAGGCCGCCCCAGCCCATCGCACCGCGGCCGATCAGGCTCAACAGGGCGGCGGTATTCAAGCTGCGGCCGGTCACGGCCTGCAGTGATTCTTCGACCAGCTCCGGGTGGCAGACCAGCACCACGTCGCAGCCGGCATCCAGGTGCGCATCAACGCGGGCCTTGACCCCACCGGCGGCGAACGAGGCCGCCATGCCGATGTCGTCAGAGAACACCACGCCACGGAAGCCCATCTGCTCACGCAGGATCTGGTTGATCCAGCGCGGCGAGTAGCCTGCCGGCTCCGGCGCCACCTGCGGGTAGATGACGTGCGCCATCATCACCGCGTCGGCGCCAGCGGCGATGCCTGCCCGGAACGGTATCAGGTCGTGGGCTTCAATCTCGACCAGGGGCCGCGGGTCCACCGCGGTGTCCACATGGGTGTCCTCACGGACCGTGCCATGGCCGGGGAAATGCTTGAGCGTGGCGGCCATGCCGACCGAGTGCATGCCGCGCACATAGGCAGCGGTCAGGGCGGCCACGACCTGCGGGTCCTCGCCAAAGGCACGGTTGCCGATGGCCAGGTTGCCATGGCCAACGTCCACCACTGGCGCGAAGCTCAGGTCCAGGCCGCTGGCGCGGATTTCACTGGCCATCAGCCAGGCGTGCTGCTCGGCCAGGGCCAGGGCGCCGTCGGGGTCGCTCGCATAGAGCTTGCCGAAGCCTTCCAGCGGCGGCAGATCGGCATAACCCTCGCGGAAGCGCTGCACGCGCCCGCCTTCCTGGTCCACGCTGATCAGCAGCGGACGTGCGGTGGCAGCGCGGATTGCCGCGGTCAGCTCCACCACCTGCGCCCGCGAGGCGAAGTTGCGCTTGAACAGCACCACCCCGGCCACGGCGTCGTGCTGCAGCCAGTCACGCTCCTGGGCAGTCAGTTCGGTGCCGGCAACGCCGATCAAAAGCATGCAAGGACTCCAATCCACCGCAGACTGCGGCGTAGCGGAATATTGTCGCAGATGGCGCCCGCCGCGTCAGAGCCTGCGTTCAGACGCTGCAACCATCCGGGCCACAGGCCTGTTCATCCTGGCTGGCGGCCGCCGATGTCGCCTGTTCGGCGGCGATCTTGCGCAGCACGTCGGCAAACACTTCTGCCGGCTGTCCGCCCTGCACCGCGTACTGGCCATTGATGACGAAGGTCGGCACCGACTGGATACCCAGCGCCTGCGCCTGGCCAATACCGGCCTGGACCTGGGCCAGGCCTTCGTCAGACGCCAGCATCGCCTGCACGCGCTCGGCCGGGATGTCGCCCGCCGCGGCGGCAGCAATCAGCACCTGCGGATCGGCCAGGTTGCTGCCTTCGGCGAAGTGCGCGCGGAACAGCGCCTCACCGACCTGCTCCTGCACCCCGTACTGACCGGCCAGCCACATCAGCCGGTGCGCCAGCACGGTGCTGACCTTGACCTGGCCCTTGCCGAAGTCCATCGGCAGGCCTTCGGCCTGGGCAGTGCCCTGGGTCTGCGCCAGCATCTGCCGGGTACGTTCGGCACCGCCGAATTTGGCCGCGTAGGCCTCCAGCAGCGGCACCGGGGTGGTGTCGGCATCAGGATCGAGCAGGAACGGATGCCAACGCACCTCGATATCGGGTACATCGGCCCCCAACAGCTCAAGGCCGCGCTGGAAGCGGTGCTTGCCAATCCAGCACCAGGGACAGACCACGTCAGACCAGATATCGATGCGCATGCGGGTTCCTAGTAAAAGTGGTGCCGAGCCATGCTCGGCAGGGGCTTCACAAGCAAACCCTGTAGTGCCGAGCCATGCTCGGCAGGGGCTTCACAAGCAAACCCTGTAGTGC
>NZ_JBRREC010000097.1:0-18021 GCF_056760015.1 Stenotrophomonas sp. STEN029
GGGTGGGCGGGGGCGCGGGCGCGGGGGGGGGGGGGTGGTGGGGGGCCCGCGCGGCCCGGGGCGGGGGGGCGCCCCCCCCCCCCCCCCCCCCCCCCCCCCCCCCCCCCCCCCCACTACCGCTTCAGCCCCTCTCCCGCTCACGGGGTGAGAGGGGCAGCTTGCGAACCACCGGTTCGCTGCCCATCGAACGTCCTTGCGCCAGCGCAAGGGCCGGAGCGCGGAGCGGGGGTTGGGGTGAGGGCAGTTTTTGAAGCATTACCGGTAAAGCCTCTTGCCGAGCATGGCTCGGCACTACACATGCGAAGAGCCAACCCCTCCCCAGCCCTCCCCTTGCCTACGGCAAAGGGAGGGAGCTGAAGCATGGCTCGGCGTTACGCTGTCGGGCTTTCGTCTTCGGCTTCGTCGACGTCATCGTCTGTACCCAGCATTGCCTGCGAGGCGTCGCTGGACAGTGACTCCACACCGCGCAGCTTGCGCTCGATGGTGCGGGTCTTGCGGCTGGCGTCGCCCAGGCTCTTGCCGACGGTGTTGATCTGCTTCTCGGCCTTTTCGAGGATGCCGGCGAACTTGCCGAACTCGCTCTTGACCGCGCCCAGCAGGCTCCACACTTCCGACGAGCGCTGTTCGATGGCCAGGGTGCGGAAGCCCATCTGCAGGCTGTTCAACAGCGCGGTCACCGTGGTCGGGCCGGCGATCACCACGCGGTGCTCGCGCTGCAGGGCATCCACCAGCCCAGCGCGGCGGATCACCTCGGCATACAGGCCTTCGGTCGGCAGAAACATCACCGCGAAGTCGGTACTGTACGGCGGCACGATGTACTTCTCGCTGATCGATTTGGCCTGGATGCGGATCGCGCGCTCCAGCTGGTTGCCGCTGTTGCGCACCGCCTCCGCATCACCGGCTTCCTGCGCGTCGAGCAGGCGCTCGTAGTCTTCGCGCGGGAACTTGGAATCGATCGGCAGCCAGACCGGCGTATCGGCATCGCCACGTCCCGGCAGACGCACGGCGAAGTCGACCATCTCGCCGCTGTCGGCGCGCAGCTTCACTCCGCGTGCGTACTGCTCGGCGGTCAGGGTCTGCTCGAGGATGTTGTCCAGCTGCACTTCGCCCCAGCCGCCGCGGTTCTTGACGTTGCTCAGCACGCGCTTGAGGTCGCCAACGCCGGTCGCCAGCTGCTGCATCTCGCCGAGCCCACGCTGCACCTGCTCCAGTCGTTCGGAGACCAGCTTGAACGAGGAATCCAGGCGCGTATTGAGCGTGCTCTGCAGCTTCTCGTCGACGGTCTGGCGCATCAGTTCGAGCTTGGCGGCGTTGTCGCCCTGCAGGTCCTTCAAGCGTGCTTCCAGGGTCTGCCGCATCTCGGTGATGCGCTGCTCGTTGCGCTGGGTCAGCTCGCCCAGCTTCTGGTTCAGCGTCTCGCCGAAGCGCAGCTGGACCTGCGCGCCTTCCTCGCGGCCCTTGCGGGTTTCCTCGACCAGGCTTTGCTGCAGGCCGGCCAGCTGGCGGGCGAAGGCTTCCATGCGCGCTTCCTGCTGCTGGCCGAACACGTCGAGTTGGCCGCGCACATCCTGCAGGCGCGTGCCCAGCAACTGCGCCAGCAGCTGCTGGGCGTTGGCGGTCTCCTCGCGGCCCTTGCGGGCGTCGTCATTGAGGCTGTCACGCAGCAGGTCCAGGCGCTGGTCGGTGCGGGTGGACAGGTCGGTGAGGTTGCGGCCGAAGCCATCGATGCGGATGTCCTGCTGCCGCGCCATGGTTTCCAGCTGTTCGCGCAGTTCGCCGCGGCCGCTGCGCTGCTCTTCGCGCAAGGTGCTTTCCAGCGCGGTGTTGTCATTACGACGCAGCAACAGCAGCAGCTGCAGCACGAGGACGACGACCAGCAGGCCGCCAAGGATCAGGGTTTCGGTTTGCATGGGGGGAAGTGTAGCCCTGCCCGTCTCAGAAGCTGATCCTGCAACCAGCCGACCGCTGGCGAAAACAGCCATCGGCGCCTATCTGCGATCATGTGCACCCCCACCCGCCGTAGCCCCACCATGAAGTTGCCCTCCCTGCTGTTGTCGAGCCTGTTGTGCCTGCTGCCGATGGCCGCCCTGGCCAGCGACTCGCAGACCATCACCTCGCCCCACGCCCTGCCCGCCAATGACGCGCGGCCCAAGGTGTTCCTGGCTGGCAGCATCGAGATGGGCAAGGCGGGCGATTGGCAGCAGCAGGTGCAGGCCGCGCTGGCCGACCAGGGCGTACTGATGCTCAATCCACGCCGCGCCGACTGGAACCCGGCCTGGCGTGCCGAGGCGGATGAACCCGAGTTCCGCCGCCAGGTGGAGTGGGAGCTGGCCGCACTGGAACAGGCCGACATCGTGCTGATGTACTTCGCCCCAGGCACCCAGAGCCCGATCACTCTGCTCGAATTCGGCCTGTATGCGCGCTCGGGCAAGCTGCTGGTGGCGGCACCCGCGGGTTATTGGCGCAAGGGCAACCTGGACATCACCGGTGACCGCTACGGCGTGCCGCGTTTTGATGACCTGCAAGCGTTGATCGACGCGGTGAAGCAGCGCATCGCCACGCAGCGCACGCGCTGATCCCGCGGAGAATCACCATGCCGTGGATGGGTATCAACGACCTGGGCACCTTCGTGGTGGCCGTGATCCTGTTCCTGATGTTGCCGGGCCCGGGCACCTTCACCCTGCTCACCGCCACCGCGCGCGGCGGCGTGCGTGCCGGGTACGCCACCCTGGCCGGCTTGATGCTGGGCGACCAGATCCTGATCGCCATCGCCGCCACCGGTGTGGCGGCGCTGCTGCAGGCCCATCCGATGCTGTTCGCCGCGCTGCGCTACGTCGGCGCGGCCTACCTGATCTGGGTCGGCATCAACCTGCTGCGTGAACCGACGGCAGCCGCAGGCGAGGCTGCGCCGGTACAGCACGGGCGACGCTGGTTCCGCCAGGCCTTGCTGGTCGGCGTGCTCAATCCCAAGGCGATCCTGTTCTACATGGCCTTCTTCCCGCTGTTCATCGATCCGGTCCGGCAGCGCGGTGCGCTGACCCTGGCGACGATGGCGGTGCTGATCGCCCTCCTCAGCATCGGCTGGTGCTCGGTGCTGATCTTCGGCGGCCAGTTCATCGCCCGCCGCCTGGCCGGCTATCCGCGTGTTGGCGTGTGGCTGCGGCGCGGGGTTGGCGTCTGCCTGGTGGTGTTCGGGCTGCGGCTTGGCATAGCCGAGTGACGCTGCTGCAAGGCCGCGGCTGACCGCCAGCAGGCCACCACAGCGGCATAAGCTCGTTTGGCGGGGCCGCAGCCCGACCTGGATCGATGGTTTTTATGCCGAATTCGGCACGTTGACATCCATTCGCGGTAAAAGCGCGCCAAATGACGGGTTTTTCTAGCTTTGCTGCACTGCGTTACGCCAAACTCGGCCGCTTCCCCGAACCACCACGAACCGTGAGGTCCGCATGCAATCCTGGCTCCGGCGCAAGCCCATCGACCAACTCACTGAACACGAAGAAGGCCGTCGGCTTATTCCAACGCTGAGCTGGCCCCATCTGGTCGCGCTTGGCATCGGCGCCATCGTCGGCACCGGCATCTACACGCTGATCGGCGTGGGTGCGGACAAGGCAGGCCCTGCGGTGCTGCTGTCCTTCATCATCGCCGGCGCGATCTGCGCCTGTGCGGCACTGGCCTATGCCGAGCTGTCGACGATGATGCCGGCCGCAGGCAGCGCCTATACCTACAGCTACAGCGCATTGGGCGAGACCATCGCCTGGGTGGTTGGCTGGAGCCTGATCCTGGAGTACTCGCTGGTGGTCAGCACGGTGGCGGTCGGCTGGTCCGGCTACTTCGTCGGCTTCCTGGAATGGCTGCACACCTCGTTCGGCTGGAACGTGGCCTTGCCGCAGGCCCTTGCTGCCGGTCCGCATGTTGAAGGCGGCTTCCTCAACGTACCGGCCATCGTCATCACCTTCCTGGTCGCCGGCATGCTAATGGTCGGTACCAAGGAGAGCGCCACCCTCAACGCCGTGCTGGTGGTGTTCAAGCTGATCGCGCTGGCAGTGTTCGTCGCGGTTGCGCTGCCGGCCTTCGACAGCGCCAACCTGCAGCCGTTCATGCCGTATGGCTTCCCCAAGTCGATCAGCGCCGATGGCGTCGAGCGCGGGGTGATGGCGGCGGCGGCGATCATCTTCTTCGCCTTCTACGGCTTCGATGCGATCTCCACCGCAGCCGAGGAAACCAAGAACCCCAAGCGCGACCTGTCGATCGGCATCATCGGTTCGATGGTCGGCTGCACCATCATCTACCTGCTGGTGGCGCTGGCCGCCGTCGGTGCGATGAGCTACACGGTATTCGGCAAGAGCGCCGAGCCGCTGGCGCTGATCATGCGCGAACTCGGCCATGGCACCGCCGCGCTGGTGATCGGCATCGTCGCCATCATCGCGCTGCCGACCGTGCTGCTGGCGTTCTTCTACGGCCAGAGCCGCATCTTCTTCGTGATGTCGCGTGATGGCCTGCTGCCGCGTGGCCTGTCCAAGGTCAACCAGCGCACCGGTACGCCGGTGGTCATCACCCTGTTCACCGCGGTACTGGTGGCTGCGCTGGCCGGTGTTGCGCGCCTGGATGAAATCGCCGCGCTGGCCAATGCCGGCACCTTGGCAGCATTCACCGCGGTCGGCCTGTGCCTGCTGGTGCTGCGCAAGCGCGAGCCCAACCGTCCGCGTACCTTCCGCACGCCGCTGGCATGGGTGGTCGGGCCGCTGGCGATCGGCGGCTGCATCTACCTGTTCATCAGCCTGCCGATGCGTACCCAGTTGTGGTTCCTGGCGTGGAACGTGTTTGGCTTGCTGGTCTATGCCGTCTACAGCCGCCGCAATGCGGTGCTGGGGCGTAGCAAGTAATCCACAGGTTGTTGTGGATAAGGCGAAAAGCGGGCTTCGGTCCGCTTTTTGTTTTTGGGGAGTTGTTGGTTCTGCTTGAAGAGCACCCCTCCCCAACCCTCCCCTGCGCTACGCGCAAGGGAGGGGGCAAAGCGGCTCCCTCCCTTTGCCGCAGGCAAGGGGAGGGCTGGGGAGGGGTGCCTTTGCTTCAAAGCTCTAAAGCCTCAAGGCTCAACTCCACCTGTGGACAACCCACTTATCCCCAACAACATGTGGATAAAAACAAAGCGGGCCTGAGCCCGCTTCGTCATTCCATGCATTCAACAGCGCGCGATCAAGACTTCTTCTGCGCCGCCGCGTAGTCCTGCGCCTGGCGCATCACCCGCAGCACATTGCCGCTCCAGATGTTGCCGATCTGCGCATCGGTCAGACCACGGCGCTGCATCCAGGCGGTGATCTTGGGTAGATCAGCCGCGTCCTCCATGCCGGTCACGCCGCCGCCGCCGTCCCAGTCCATGCCGATGCCGACGTGATCCGGGCCGACCACGTCGAGCATGTGGCCGAAGTGCTGGAAGAAATCATCCAGCGTGGCCTTGCGCCGCGGGTACTTCTGGTCGAGCTCGGCCATTGCCTTGCGCAGTTCCACGCCCTTGGCCATGGTCATGTTCTCCCAGCCGCCGAGACGCTTTTCCAGTTCCTCTTCGGCCTGCTTGCGCTCGGCGCTCTTGGTTTCATCGACCAAGTAACCACCGTAGGCATTGGCCTGGATCACGCCGCCCTTGGCCGCCAGTTGGCGAAGGCGCGCGTCGTCCAGGTTGCGCGGGTGGTTGAACACCGCCTTGGCCGAGCTGTGCGAGAGGATGAAGGGCACCGGCATCATCTCGATCAGGTTGTCGAACACCGCATCCGAAGCGTGCGACTGGTCGATAACGATGCCCAGCTTCACCGCCTCGTTGACCAGCGCCTTGCCAGCCGGGCTCAGGCCATTCCATTCGGCGCCCTTGGGATCGGTGGCCGAGTCGGCGAACTCGTTGTTGGCGAAGTGCACCGTCGACATCAGTCTCAGGCCGGCCTTGTAGTAGTAGCTCAGCAAGGTCGGGTCGGCGACCAGCGGGCTGCCGTTCTCCATGCTGATATAGACCACGCGCTTGCCGGCGGCCTTGATCCTCGCAGCATCGTCAGCCGTCAGTGCCAGCTGGAACTTGTCCGGGTTGGCGGCCAGCATCTCGTGGATTTCCTGCATGCGCTGCAGGCCGTGGTCGCGCTCGGCGATATGCGCGGCCGGGCTGCGGTCGCCCTGGTCGGTATAGATGGCAAAGAAGCCACCATCCAGCGCGCCTTCGACCATGCGTGGGTAGTCCACCTGCGACAAGGCGTTGTGGTCGTGACGCTGCATGATGTTGAAGTCGGCGCGGCCGAAGTTGGCCGGCGTATCCAGATGCGAGTCCAGGGTCAGCAGCTTGTGCTGCAAGGCGCTGGCCTTGCTCAGCTCGGCCGGGCTGAACTCCACCGCCGAAGCTGCCAGTGGAACGCACAACGACAGGGATACCAGCAGGGACAGGGGACGCAGCGTCATGAGGCCTCACCGTGAAGGGAAAGGCCAGACCTTAGCGCCCAAGCGGAGCTGCGGGCCAGTGACTGACGGCATGGAGGAGTTTTTTGTAGCGCCGAGCCATGCTCGGCTGGAGCTTTACCGGGAAGGCCCCTGCCGAGCATGGCTCGGCACTACCGCTTTGGCCCCTCTCCCGTACACGGGAGAGGGGTTGGGGTGAGGGCAGCCTTTCGCTTGTAACGCCCCTGCCGAGCATGGCTCGGCACTACCGAGATGCTGTGCCCTCCCTTTGGCGCAGCCAAGGGGGTGAAGAAGGCCTGCTTGCGCGCCATTGGCGCGCGGCCTGATGAACGACCGAAGGCTGCGCCTTCGGGCCGGACGGGTTGGGTAGGGGTCGCTTTTGCCTTAGTCCAGCACGCGGCAGAACACCGCCTTGAGGTAACGCGATTCCTGCACGTGCGCCATGAACGGATGGTCCGGGCCAGCGCCAGCAACCTTCAGGATCTGGATGGTGCGGCCCGAGAAATAGGCGGCACGGCGCAGCATGTCGAGGAACTGGTCCTCGGCCACCAGGCCGGTGCAGGAGAAGGTGGCAAACAGGCCGCCGGGCTTGACCACGCCCAAGGCCAGCTTGTTCATGTCCAGGTACTTCTTCAGCGCGGTGATGACCTGGTCGCGGTCGCGGGTCATCTTGGCCGGGTCGAGGATCACCACGTCGTACTGGTCGCCGCGGTTGGCCGCATCACGCAGCCACGGGAAGATGTCGGCCTGCACGAACTTGGGCTTGGCGTTGTTCAAACGCGCATTGCCCTTGGCGATCTGGATCACGTCCTGGTCGATGTCCACGCCCAGTACCTCGGCCGCACCGCGCGCTGCGGCGTACACCGCAAAGCCACCGGTGTTGCAGCACAGGTCGAGCACGGTCTTGCCTTCGACCTGCTGGCTCAGCCACTCACGGTTCTCGCGCTGGTCGGCGAAGAAACCGGTCTTGTGCGCGCCGGCCGGGTCAGCGCGGAACTTGATGCCGTACTCGGTGATCACTGCCGGTTCGGTGGTGGTGTTGCCGTGGAAATCGAAGCTTTCCTGCTTCTGCACGTGTTCGTCGGCGAAGCTGTGGAAGCGGCAACCCGGGAACAGGTCGCGCAGGGCATCGTAGATCCATTCGCGGTGACGGAACATGCCGGCGGCGAAGAACTCGACCACCAGCAGGTCGTCATAGCGGTCCACCACCAGGCCGGACAAGCCGTCGCCTTCGCTGTGGACAACGCGCCAAGCGTTGGAGATTGTGTCCAGCTTCAGCACGTCGCGGCGCAGCGACACCGCCTGCGCCAGCTTCTGCGCGAACCAGGCCTGATCCACCGCTACGTCCGGGTTGGTTTCCAGGATACGCACGGCGATGCGCGAGTGCCCGTTGTAGAAGCCGCGGCCAATCCACTCGCCGTCCACGCCGACCACATCGACGATGGTGCCGGACTTGGGCTTGACGGTCGGCTTCTCGACCAGTTTCTGGAAAATCCACGGGTGGCTGGAGCGCCACGCGTTCTTCAGGCGTACGACGGGGAGTGGGGTATTCATGGGCGCTATTGTAGCCGGGCACCGCCCCCTGCCTGCAGCGTATTCATTGACTGTAATGGGCACAGGCCGCACTATTCGCCCCAGAAGGGGAGTAGCTCCCAGACGTTGTCGCCGTCAGTTCGAGTCGCATGACTCCGGTGCAACGGCAGTTCCAGCCATTGGAACTGTGAGCAAGACCTTCGCCGCATAGGCGAAGCTCTGTCCCCGGTCTCCCCGATTCCGTGTCCAGCTCTTGGCCTTTGTGGTTCCGAGTTATCCCCGTTCACGACCGGAATTTTTCCCATGATGCAGACAATTGGTAATCCTTGGCTTTGGGGCGGCTTCATCGTCGTCGTCATTGCCGCGCTGTTGATCGACCTGGTGCTGATGCGCCACGGTGGCCCGCACAAGGTCACCTTCAAGGAGGCCATTTACTGGTCGCTGGGCTGGGTGGCGCTGGCCCTGGCCTTCAACGCCGGCCTCTGGTACTACCTGCATGAGACCGCGGGCGCGGCCGTTGCCAATGAAGTGGGCCTGCAGTTCCTGACCGGCTACCTGATCGAGAAGGCGCTGGCGGTCGACAACATCTTCGTCTTCCTGCTGATCATGGGCTACTTCGCGGTGCCCGAGACCCAGCGCCAGCGCGTGCTGATCATCGGCATCCTGGGCGCGATCGTGCTGCGTACGATCATGATCTTCGCCGGTTCCGTGCTGGTTACCCAGTTCCATTGGCTGCTCTACGTGTTCGGCGCCTTCCTGCTCTACACCGGCTGGAAGATGTGGTTCGCCGCCAGCGAGGAACCCAGCCTGGATAACAACCCGGCGCTGAAGTTCATGCGCAAGCACCTGCGCATCACCCACGAGTACAGCGGCAACAACCTGGTCACCGAAAAGGATGGCGTGCGCTGGTTCACCCCGATGTTCGTGGTGTTGATCCTGATCGCGGTCACCGACGTGATCTTCGCGGTGGACTCGATCCCGGCCATCTTCGCCATCACCACCGACCCGTTCATCGTGCTGACCTCGAACGTGTTCGCGGTGCTGGGCTTGCGTGCGATGTTCTTCCTGCTGGCCGGCATGGCCGACCGTTTCCACCTGCTGCCCTACGGTCTGGCCGTCATCCTGGCCTTCATCGGCACCAAGATGCTGCTGATCGATATCTTCAAGATCCCGGTACCGGTTTCGCTGGGTGTGGTTGCCGCGGTCCTGGTGGCCACCGTGATCCTGAGTCTGAAGATTCCGCCGAAGGGTGGCCACAAGGCCTGATCCACGTGCCACCGGCGGGATTGTCCCGCCGGTGGCATGCCAGATCCCATGCGCGGCGCCCTTGGCTTTCGCCCAAGGCGCCGCAATCCCTTGATCATGGACACGCCAACCCTGCCTGACACCGGCGACACGCCGGCCACCACTGCCCGCAACGACCGCAGCCGGGTGCTGCGCGCGTTCAACATCAGCCTGGGCTTTGTCCTGCTGCTGGTGGCGATGTTCGCCCTGCAGAGCAGCGGTTGGGATTGGCGGCCCTGGGCGGTAGCGCCGCTGGAAGCCAATGGTCTGGCCGGCCTGCTTGGCGCGCCCTTGTTACATGGTTCGATTGAACACCTGGGCGCCAATGCGGTCGCCCTGCTTATTCTCGGCACGCTGGCCGGCAGTGTTTATCCCAAAGCCACCCTGCGTGCCCTGCCCCTGCTGTGGCTGGGTTCCGGCCTGGGCGCCTGGATGCTGGGCGAGGCCGGCAGCCGCCATCTCGGTGCCAGTGGCCTGACCCACGGCCTGATGTTCCTGGTGTTCGTGCTCGGCCTGCTGCGCCGCGACCGGCCGGCAATCGCCGCCAGCCTGATCGGCTTCCTGTTCTACGGCAGCATGCTGATCACCATCCTCCCGCACGAACCGGGCGTGTCCTGGCAATCGCATATGGGCGGAGCTGCGGCTGGCGTGATCGCCGCGCTGCTGTTCCGCAACGTCGACCCGCGCGCTGCACGCAAACGCTACAGCTGGGAAGACGAGGAAGACGCCGAGCAGCTGGCCGAAGCCGACAACGAACTCGAACCGCCCGCACCGGGCCATGTGCCGGTGCTGTGGCAGCCGCGCGAAGGCCGTGACTATGAGGTAGTGGTACCGCTGCGGCGGCGGGATTCAGACGAACGGCCCTAAGCGCCGCACGGTAGTGCCGAGCCATGCTCGGCAGGGGCTCTACCAGCGAACCATCAACCTGCAGGAGCGGCATAGGCCGCGAAGCTTGAAAGGCCTAAGAGCTAACCCCTCCCCAGCCCTCCCCTTGGCTGCGCCAAAGGGAGGGGGCGTTTCTTGGCGATCTGACAACCCGTAGCGCAGCCGCTTGTCTCCCTCCCTTTGCCATAGGCAAGGGGAGGGCCGGGGAGGGGTCGCTCTTCAGCTCTTCAGCTCTTCAGCTCTTCAGCGCTTAAGAACCACCATCCACCGCCCGTCGCCCCAGCGCCGGATCATCGGTGAAGAACGCATCGATGCCCGCCTGCAGATAGACGCGGATCTCGGCCACCGAGGCCTCCGGATTGCGCGCGTTCTCCGCGCCCTGACGCAATGCCGGCGGCAGGAACGGGTTTTCCGGGCGGAAGCTGTATGCAACTACCTGCAGGCCGGCGGCATGCGCATCGCCAATCAAGGCGGTAGGTGCGGCCAACTTGCCCTGCGCGTCCAGCGGCACCAGCGCATGCCGTTCCACGCCAATCGCATCGGCATAGGCGGCGATATCGCGCAGGCCGGCTGGCGTCATCATCTGTGCATAAGTCAGGCTGCCACCGGTGAGTGCTACGTCAGCTGGCTTTTCATTCCCGCTGCCCAGCAACTGCAGCAGGCGGATATTGCTGTCCTTGCCGAGCTTGCCGCGGATCTGCCGCAGGTTGGCGGTCTCGAAGGACTGCAGCAGGATAGGCGCGACCTTGGTGTAGCTGTTGCCCTGCAGGGTGCTCAACAGCTTGTCTTCCATCGGCAGGCCGATGCTCTGGAAATAGCTGCCGTGCTTGATCTCCGGGGCCAAGCCGATGCCACGGTTGGCGCGCCCGGCCTGTTGCACCAGGAAGCTGATGATCTCGTCCAGGGTGGCAATGCGGAACTGGCCGTCGAAGGCGGTGCCGCGGATCTGCGGCAGGCGCTCGCGCGCATACAGCGTCTTCAGCTCGGCGACGGTGAAGTCTTCGGTGAACCAACCCTCGACCTGCTGGCCGTCGATCAGCTTGCGGGTGCGGCGGCTGGCAAACTCGGGATGGCTGGCGACATCGGTGGTCGAACCGATCTCGTTCTCGTGCCGGGCCAGCATCACCCCGTCCTTGCTCATCACCAGGTCCGGCTCGATGTAATCGGCGCCGTCGCTGATGGCCTGTGCATAAGCGGCCAGGGTGTGCTCGGGCAGCAGTGCACTGGCACCACGGTGCGCGTACACCGAAACCTGGGGATAAGTCTGCGCGGCTGAGCTGTCCATTGCCCAACAGCATGCCACGCCAACCCCCACCGCCATCAACCAGGCCCAGCTTCGCACCGTCACTACTCCAATTCGAAAACAAGGCGCGCAGCATGACGGCCGCATGTGACGTGCGGAAGAACATCGCCTCACTGATTGCGTTGCCACTCCCAGCCATCGGCGCTGGCATGCAGGCGCGCGCTGATGCCGATGGCCTGCAGCAGCGCCTCGTCATGCGAAACCAGCAACAGGCTGCCCTGGTATTGCCGCAGCAGATCTTCCAGAGCCGACAGCGCATCCAGGTCGAGGTGATTGCCGGGCTCGTCCAGCAACAGCAGCTGTGCCGGTGGATCGGCATACAGCGCGCAGGCCAGGCCGGCCTTCAGCCGCTGCCCGCCACTGAGCTGGGCCGAGGGCAGCTGTACCTGGTCTGCATCCAGACCAAGCAGGGCCAATCGGCTGCGCAGCTCACCTTCGGCCATGCCCGGATTACGCAGGCGCAGAGCCTCCAGCACGCTGCTGTGCTCCGGCAGCAGCTGCAGTTGCTGATCCAGCAGAGCCACTGGCACCTGCACGTTTACCTCACCAGCCAGCGCAGGCAGCTGTCCTGCCAACACCTTCAACAAGGTCGACTTGCCCAGACCGTTGCCGCCGGTGATGGCGACGCGTTCGCCGCGCCGCAGGTTGAAGTCCAGCATGCGCAACGCCGGTGCCACATGCGGCAGCTGCAGTCCGGTGGAACGCACTACCCACTCCGGTCCGCTGGTTTGCACGTTCGGGACCAGCAACACCGGGGCGGCGGCTTCGCTGTCGGCCTGCGCCTCGCGCACCGCGTCGTGCAACAACAGCTGCCGTTGATCCAGTTGCGCGCGCGCCTTGCCCAGGCTGGCTTCGGCGCGTTGCCGCTGCAGACCGAGCAGGATCGGCGCTTGATTGGCGTTGGCGGCCTCGCGGTTGCCGCGCGCGCTGCGTTGTTCCAGCCGCTGGCGTTGTTCGCGCAGTGCCTGCTCGCCCTTGCGACGCTCATGCCGACGTTGCTGCAGCAAAGCCTCGGCCGCTGCGCGTTCGCCAGCGCGCGCCTGTGCATAGAACGCATGGTTGCCGCCGTAGCTGCGCAGCCCCTGCGGCGACAGTTCGACGATGCGTTCCACCTGTTGCAGCAACAGGCGATCGTGGCTGACCAGGATCAGGCCCTGTTTCCTCGCCTGCAGTTGCTCGGCCAACCAATGCCGGCCGGCGTGATCGAGATGATTGCTGGGTTCGTCGAGGATCAGCCACTCCACCGGCTGCAGCAATGCACCCACCAAAGCGATGCGCATGCATTGCCCGCCACTGAGCTTATCCACAGGTGTATCGGCATCAACGCCGTGCAAGCCAGCATCAGCCAAGGCCTGCTGCAGGGTTTCACACAGGCTCCATTGCTCGCCAATCGAGTCGAAATCCGCTTGCAGCGTGCTTCCTGCTTCAATCCTGCGCAATGCATCCACACGCTTATCCACAGCTGCGAGTTCGGCTACGCGCTGTCCTGTTTGTGGCCGTACCTGTTGTGCAAGGTAGTAGGCCTCACCGATGCGACGGCAGTGCCCGGCACTGGGTTGGCGCAGCCCAGCCAGTATCTGCGCGAGCACGGATTTGCCCACGCCGTTGCGCCCGACCAGACCGGTGGGCCGGTCATCGAACTGTGCGTTGAGGTTGGAGAACAGGCTGCGCCCATCGGGCGTGTGCCACGCGACGCCATCCAGCGTCACGGAAATTGAGTTTGTCATGCGGTATTCCATCGATGCCCGAAGCACCCGGCCGCCAGCGGCAGCAGGGACTGGTAGGGACCGTCATCAAGACGGTGGCATCAATGGCGCATTGGACTGACTCCGTTGGCGGGGGAATCCCGTAACAGGGCCTAGCCTAACGGCGGCAAACAGAACTGTCAGTAACTGGCGGCGCGCTCTTGGCCACGCCGCCGTAGTCGGGAAAGCCGATGCTCAGGCCTGCGCCGCACGGTGCGTGGCACACAGCTTGTTGCCGGCCGGATCACGCAGATACGCCAGGTAGAGCGGGCCGAACGGGCTTTGCCGCGGCCCCGGCGGGTCTTCCACGCTCATGCCACCGTTGCCAACACCTGCCGCGTGCCAGGCTTCGACCACTTCAGGAGAGGCGCAACTGAAGCCGATGGTGCCGCCATTGGCATGCGTGGCCGGCTCGCCGTTGCGCGGATGGCCGACGATCAGCAAGGCACCGGCGTGGAGATACACCACATTGCCCTTGGGATCGACGAAGCCCGGCTTTGCGCCGAGCGTGGACAGCAGCGCGTCATAGAACGCCTTGGATGCCTCAATGTCATTTGCGCCAACCACGATGTGCGAAAACATCACCTACCTCCTGACTTTTGGGTTGTCTGGCCGCTGCCGGCCGGTGGCTCAACGCCGGCACTATTTGCCGATGCAGAAGCTCGAGAAAATCCTGCCGAGTAGGTCATCGGCGGTCATGCGGCCGGTGATTTCGCCGAGTGCGTCATGCGCGAGGCGCAGTTCCTCGGCGGCCAGTTCCAGCTGGTCGTAGTGCAGCTGGCCGTCGGCGGCATCGAGGTGTTCGCTGGCCAGGGCCAGCGCTTCGACGTGGCGCAGGCGCGCGGAGAACTCACCCTGCATGCCCTCGCCGGCACCGTGGCTGGCGATCTCGCGCAGGCGTGCGTGCAGCTGCTCCAGGCCCTGGCCATTGGCAGCGGACAGGGCGATGCTGTCTTCGCCCAACTCCCGCGGCCACTGCGGCAGCAGGTCGGACTTGTTGTGTATCCACAGTTGGCGGGCGGCTTGTGCGGCGGCATCGCCGATCGCTGCCCTGCCCGCCTCCGGGTCACGGGCATCGAGCACGACGATGGCCAGATCGGCGCGCTGCATCTCGGCGCGGGCGCGGCGCATGCCTTCGCGTTCGATGGCATCGCCGCCTTCGCGCAGACCGGCGGTGTCGACCAGTTCCAGCTCCAGGCCGTCGATGCGGATGGTCTCGCGCAAGGTGTCGCGGGTGGTGCCTGCGATATCGGTGACGATTGCGCGTTCGCTGCCGGCCAGTGCATTGAGCAGCGAGCTCTTGCCGGCATTGGGCGGACCGATCAGCACCGCATGCAGGCCATCGCGCAGCTTGCGGCCGCGTTCGGCGTCGATGCGCAGCTGGGCCAGCAAGGCCTTGGCCTGTTCGATACCGGCACGCACCTGCGCGCCGCCGAGCGTGTCCAGCGGCTCATCAGCGAAGTCGATGGCCGCTTCAACATGGATGCGCAGCCGCACCAGTTGCTCGCCCACTTCTTCAACCCGGCGCGAGAACACACCGTCCAGCGAACGCCGCGCGGCGCGTGCAGCGCGCACATCGCCAGCGGCGATCAGGTCGGCGATGGCTTCGGCCTGGGCCAGGTCGAGCTTGCCGTTGAGGAAGGCCCGCTCGCTGAACTCACCGGCGCGGGCCTGGCGCGCGCCCAGTTCGATGCAACGGGCCAGCAGCTGGCGCAGCACCACCGGGCTGCCGTGGCCCTGCAGTTCCACTACGTCCTCGCCGGTAAAGCTGCGCGGACCGGGAAAGTACAGGGCGATGCCGTCGTCGATGACCTCGCCTGCGGCATCGCGGAACCTGGCGTAATGGGCATGGCGCGACTTGAGCTGTGGACAACCCAATGCAACCGCAATCCGCAGTGACTGCGGGCCGGAGACACGCAGCATCCCGACACCGCCGGCAGCAGCACCGCTGGCGATGGCAACAATGGTCTGGCCTGTGGACACGTCGCTCATGGCTTACAGCTTCTGCAATTGTGCGCGGGCCTGGGCGGCGCCGCTGCCTTGCGGCTGCAACTCCAGGTAGGTCGTATAGGCCTGCTTGGCCTTGGCCTTGTCGCCGGCATTGAAGTAGGCGTCGCCAAGATTCAGGTAGGCCACCGCGCGCGAGGGATCGATCTTCAAGGTGTTCTCCAGCCAGCGCGCAGCTTCGGCATAGCGCTGCTGGCGGTAATAGACGAAGCCGAGGTTGTTCGCCGCCTGGGCGAAATCAGGACGCAGCTTCAAGGCTTCGGTGAACTGCGCCACCGCCTCGTCGTAACGCTTTTCGCGGTACAGCTGCAGGCCGCGGTCGTTGGCCTGCTGCGCCCGCTGGCGATCTGAAGTTGGTACGGCGGCCGGCACCACCAGGGTGCTCTTGCCCCCCTGCAGATCGGCAACCGTTACCGGCGCTTCGGTCCTGCCTGCAGGTTTGGCGTCCTGCACGGCATCGACGCGGCTGTTGAGGGCAATGGCGTCAGCCGAAAGCTGGCGGGTATCGGCGTTGAGGAATTCCTGGCTGTCCGGCACCTGGAACACGAACTCGCCGCCCTGCGAACCGGGCAGGCTGCCAAAGGCCGGTGTCTGCCGCGATACCGCCGACACCGCAGGCGCCACATACGCGGCCAATTCGGTGCCGGTGATCAGGCCATCGCCATTGAGGTCGCCCTTGCCGGCCAGCGCCTGCAGCAGCACCCAGGTGAATACCGAATGCCCGTTCGGGCCGCTGTCAGCGACCTGCTGGTCGGCACCGCCGGCGGTCAGCATCTGCCGCGCGCTGCGGCGAGCGTTCTCGCGCAGGAACGATGACGAACTGCCGCCGCGGGTCAGCCCCAGACCGCTGTAGCAGGCATCCATCACGAACAGCACGTGCTTGGCCTGCATGCTCTCTGCGATGTTCTGGATGTCGGTCATCGCGATGGCATCGGTGGCGAATTCGTTCGGGTCCGAGTCCACCGGAATGATGTAGCCGAGGTCGCGGCCGGAGGCGAGCTGGCGGGTCGCGCCATGGCCGGCGAAGAACACGAACACGCGGTCGTTCTTGCCGGTGCGCTCATCGGCCAGGCGGTCGTGGAAGGCGGCCAGAATGTTGTTGCGGGTGGCCTGCTGGTTCTTCAGCACGATCACCTGCGAGGACGGGAAGCCGAACTGGCCGGTCAGCGTATCGGCGATGGACTGCGCGTCGCGGCCGGCGTACTCGAGCTTGGGCCACTTGGCGTAGTCATCGATGCCAATGACGATCGCCCAGGATTTTTCGTAGCCGGTGGTGACGGTGGTATCGGCGACCACACCCTTGCGCGCACGGCTGACACTGAAATCACGGCCATTCCAGCCGGCGAACTGGTAACCATCGGCGATCAGCTTGTCGAGGATCTGCGGCAGCGCTTTCACCGCGCGGTCGTGGATGTCATGGAACAGGATGATGCCGCGCTGTTCCTTCTGCACCTGGTCGACCACGCGCTGCACGATGGACTCGGGCACCGGGTCGGCCCAGTCCATCGAGTCGATGTTCCACATGATGGATTTCAGGCCAGCTTCGTTGAGCAGCTGCAGGCCTTCGGCGTTGCGCGCCCCATACGGAAAGCGGAACAGCGGCGCGCGCTTGGCATCCACGCCCTTGAGCAAGGTATCGGTATCGAGCACCTGCTGGCGCAGCGCATCGCCGGTGGTGCGCGAAAGCTGCGCGTGGGTCAGGCTGTGGTTGCCGACCGCATAGCCGTGCTCCATCAGGTTGCGGCTGATGCCCGCCATCGGCCCGAGCTTGACCTTGCCATCGGCCTCGACCGCACCGAGGTTGCGGCCCACTTCAAAGAACACACCCGGCACGTCGTAGCGCTGCAGGATGGCGACGACTTCATCGGTGTACGCCTTGTGCGGGCCATCGTCGAAGGTCAGCACGACGGTCTTGGCCGGCAGGTCACGGCCGAAGATTTCGCGGTCGCTGTCCTGCATCGACATCGGGTAGGGCTCGATCACGCCAAAGTCGCGCAGGATGGCGTCGCGCTTGTACAGCGTGTTGAGGTGGGCGACATAGTCGTCCCACTTCTCACGCTTGAGCTCGATGGCGCGGGTGCGCTCGAAGCGGCTGAAGATGCGGGTCAGTTCCTGGTTGTAGTTGCGCTCGATCTCGTCGAGCGCGTCCAGGTCTTCGCCGATGCGCTGGTGCAGCTTTACGGCTGGCAGCGAGGAATCCGCACCGACGCGTTGATGCAGTTCGCGCAGTATTTCGCGGAAGGCCAAGCGATCGGCGTCGTAGAGCTCGGGCGAGGATTCAATGTAGTCCAGCACCGTGCCCAGGGTAGCGAAGCGCTGCGGATTCGGGTCACGCAGCAAGGCGTCGAACTGCGCGGCAATGGCCTGACGCTGCTCCAGCCCGTCGTGGAACAGCTGTTGGCCGATACGACTTGAAGTCTGGCGGTCGGCTGGCGATTGCTGTGCCTCGTCGGCCAGCAACACGACGATGCGGCGATGCCCGTCCAACTGTTTCTGCAATGCGGTCAACAGCGGTGCGGCCGCTGGATTGGCTGCAGCTGCGGCCTGCGCGCTGGCCTGGGTTGGCGTCGCGGTGCCAGTCTCGTCCTGTTTCGAACAGCCGGCGACCGTCAACGCGGCAAGCAACACGGCAGGCAGGATCAGGCGGCGCAACGGCGAACGGGGCATGGCGGGCTCAGGGAAAGGGTGCAGCAGATGTGGTGATTCTAACGCCACAGGCGAAGAGACCGGCTTGCGACGAAATGCCGCCCCCGTTGTAGGAGCGGCGTCAGCCGCGAAGCAGGCACAGCATCAGATTGCACAGCTGCGAAGGGCTTCAGCAGTATCGGC
>NZ_JBRREC010000098.1:0-17949 GCF_056760015.1 Stenotrophomonas sp. STEN029
CCCCCCCATCCTGGTCCGCTCCCCCCTGCCCCCCCCCCCCCCCCCCCGCCCCCGCGTCCCGTCTTATCCCCGCGCGGGCCCCGCCCCCCCCCCCGCTCCTACAGCGATGCGGGCGATTCACAGCCACACCGCATTCCAGAAAGGATAGAAGCGAACTGATGCGACCAGCCCGGCCCTGACCGGATTCATCACGATATAGCGGGCAGCTGCCCTTGTATCTTCGTATTTCCGCAAAGCCCGATCATGAAATCCACGACTCCAGATTGGACGGCCTACTGAAATCGGCAAGCACCGCGCCGTGTTGCTCTTGATGTTTCGAACCACAGCACTGAGGTTTGTTTCCGGACCCAGTTGGATCAACCCGTGCCAATGATCAGGCATCAGTACCCAAGCCATCAGTTCGGCGTCACGGCAAAGCTTGGAGTGATGGAGTGCACGGGCTGCAGTCGCCGCAAGTGCATGATCCAGAAAGATCGGAACACGAGCGTTAGTAGTGAAGGTGACCAGGTAAAGCTGACCAGGTATGGAGACGCGGCCTAGACGCAGTGCCTTGTGGCCGCTGTATGGGTTGATCGGTTGCAGGGGCATGCCCAAAGGGTGAAGCCACCACCCGTTGTTTACCGTCCGTAAGCAAGCCGGTTGTGCGTCGGCGGAACCGACGTCAGCTTCGCGGCTAACGCCGCTCCTACAGCGGCGCACGCTCCCGCGCCTCGCGTCAAAATCCCGCCATCGGCCCATTCACCTCCTCCGGCACAGCCCTTGCATCTGACTGGGCAGCAATCCTGAGGAGCTCCACGTGGCCGTTGCCGCTGATAAAAACCGCAAAGCTGAACCCACCAAGGAAGCGGCAAGCAAACCGAAGCGCTCGTTGTTGGTTCCTGCCCTGATCGCCGTGTTTGCTGCTGCCGCAGCCGGTGGCGGCGTCTGGTATTTCACCCAGGGCAAGGACCACGCCGAAGCCAGCAAGGAAGCCAAGCCCAAGACCCCGGCGCCGGCCCAGTACTTCGCGCTGGACCCGGCCTTCGTGGTCAACCTCAGCGGCCCGGTCGATGGCCCGCGTTACCTGCAGGTCGAAGTGCAGTTGATGACCCGTGATCCGCTCGCGCTGACCGCGTTGCAGACCCATGCACCCGCCATCCGCGCCAGATTATTGATGCTGTTCTCGCAGGTCGAGCCCGCACAGATCGCCGACCGCGCCGGCAAGGAAAAGCTGCAGGCCGCCGCGCTGGCCGAAGTACAGAAGCTGATGAAGGCCGAGACCGGCCAGAACAGCGCCGATGAGCTGTTGTTCACCAGCTTTGTGACCCAGTAAGGCGCCACGATGAGCATCAACGACCTGCTGTCCCAAGACGAGATCGACGCCCTGCTGCATGGCGTCGATTCCGGCTCGGTCAATACCGCCGAGCCGGAGGCGGCACCGGGTGAAGCACGTTCGTACGACTTCGCCAGCCAGGACCGCATCATCCGTGGGCGCATGCCGACCCTGGAAATGGTCAATGAGCGCTTTGCGCGCCTGTGGCGCATTGGCCTGTTCAACCTGATCCGGCGCTCGGCCGAGTTGTCGGTGCGCGGCATCGAGCTGATCAAGTTCGGTGACTACCTGCACTCGCTGTATGTACCGACCAACCTCAACCTGATCCGCTTCAAGCCGCTGCGTGGCACCGGCCTGATCGTGTTCGAGCCGACCCTGGTATTTGCCATCGTCGACAACTTCTTCGGCGGTGACGGGCGCTATCCCACCCGTATCGAAGGCCGCGAGTTCACCGCCACCGAAATGCGCGTGATCCAGTTGATGCTGAAGCAGACCTTCACCGATCTGCGTGAAGCCTGGGGCCCGGTGATGAACGTCGATTTCGACTACATCAACTCCGAGATCAATCCGCACTTTGCCAATATCGTCAGCCCGCGCGAATACGTGGTGGTCAGCCGCTTCCACGTCGAGCTCGACAGCGGCGGCGGCGACATCCACATCACCTTGCCGTACTCGATGCTGGAACCGATCCGCGAGCTGCTCGATGCAGGCATCCAGAGCGACCGCAATGACCGTGACGAGAGCTGGGCGATCATGCTGCGCGAGCAGCTGGATACCGCTGAAGTTGAACTGTCCAGCGTCTTGGCCAAGCGTCGCATGAGCCTGCGCGAGCTGACCAAGTTGAAGATCGGCGATGTGCTGCCCATCGAAATGCCAAAGCAGGTGCCGCTGTGCGTGGAAGGCATCCCGGTATTCACCGGCGAGTTTGGTGTGTCCAACGAACGCAACGCCATCAAGATCACTGCAACCCATCCTCCGGGAAAGCGCCCCAGCGTCCCCGTGATCCAGGAAAACTCCGATGAATGACAACCACTCCCCCGAAGCTGAAAACGGCGCCACGCCGGCACAGTTCAGCAACCTGCAGGCCGACAACAGTACCCACACCGATCTGGACCTGGACGTCATCCTCGACGTACCGGTGACCTTGTCGCTGGAAGTCGGTCGCGCGCGTCTGCCGATCCGCAACCTGCTGCAGCTCAACCAGGGCTCGGTGGTGGAACTGGAGCGCGGTGCCGGCGAATCGCTGGACGTGTTCGTCAACGGCACGCTGATCGCGCATGGCGAAGTCGTCGTCATCAATGATCGCTTCGGCGTGCGCTTGACCGATGTGGTCAGCCCCAGCGAGCGCATCCGGAGACTGCGTTGATCGCATTGCTCGCTTATGCCGCACCGGCCGCCAAGGCGGCCGCGCCGGTCGGCCAGCATGCGGCGAGCGCGCCCGGCCTGTTTGGCGCGTTCTTCACCTTGCTGCTGGTGCTGGGCCTGATCATCGGCCTGGGCTGGCTGCTCAAGCGCATGCCCGGCGGCACGTTCCGACCGGCCGAAGGCTTGAAGGTGGTCGCCAGCATCAATGTCGGTGCCAAGGAACGCGTGGTGGTGGTCGACGTCAATGGCCAGCAGCTGCTGCTCGGCATCACCGCCGGTGGCATCAGCACCTTGCACCAGCTGCCGGAACCGCTGCCGCAAACACCGGCACCGGCCCTGCCCAATCTCAAACAACTACCGAATTTCGCCCAGCTGCTGGCACAGAAGCTGCGCAAGGAACCCTGATGATGTCGGGCCAACGCTCTTACCCACGCGGCTTCAACCCACGCACGCTTTGGCAGCTGCTGATCGTGCTGGCAATGCTGGCATTGCCGCTGTTCGCCTGGGCCGCACCCGGCCCGCAGGTACCGGCGTTGCCGGATGTGAACGTCGGCAAGATCGGCGGCGCACCGGTCAGCCTGCCGCTGCAGACCTTGTTGCTGATGACGGCAATAACCTTGCTGCCATCGATGCTGCTGGTGCTCACCGCCTTCACCCGCGTCATCATCGTGCTCGGCCTGTTGCGTCAGGCACTTGGCACCGGTCAGACGCCGTCCAACCAGATCCTGCTTGGTCTGGCCCTGTTCCTGACCGCGATGATCATGATGCCGGTCTGGGACAAGTCGTGGTCCACCGGCATGGCGCCGTATCTGGATGGTAAGATCGACTTCCAGACCGCCTGGCAGCTGACCACCGCGCCACTGCGCGCCTTCATGCTGGCGCAGGTACGCGAAACCGACCTGATGACCTTTGCCGGTCTGGCCGGGCAAGGCCCCTACGCCAGTCCGGATGCGATCCCGTTCCCGGTGTTGGTTGCGTCCTTCGTCACCAGCGAGCTGAAGACCGCGTTCGAAATCGGCTTCCTGATCTTCATCCCGTTCGTCATCATCGATCTGGTCGTGTCCAGCGTGCTGATGTCGATGGGCATGATGATGCTGTCACCCATGCTGGTCTCGGCACCGTTCAAGATACTGCTGTTCGTGCTGGTGGACGGCTGGGTGCTGGTGGTCGGCACGCTGGCGGCGAGCTTCAACGTGGTGTAACTGCGAACAACGCTTCGAACGCGCTTCAGCGATGCCTCAATGGAAGTCGCGGCTGCGTACATCCAGGCTGCCCAACAGCGGCGACAGATCATCCAGACGGCGTGCGATCAGATGACGCACGCCGTTTTCGGCTTCCAGCCGTCCACTGACCTGCAGCAGCCGTGATTCCAGGAACACCTGCCGCTGGCGCTCGGCAAGCTGCCGCCAGACCACCACATTGATCTGGCCGAACTCATCTTCCAGCGTGATGAAGGTGACGCCGCTGGCAGTTGCCGGCCGCTGCCGGCCGCGCACCAAACCGGCCACCAGCACATTGCCAGTACTGCGCATGTTTTCCAGATCCCTGGAACTACGGCAACGGCGTGCGCTCAGCTGCCGTCGCAGGCGGGCCAGTGGATGCAGCTCCAGCGTGGTTCCCAACAAGGCATAGTCCGCGTTCAGATCCTCGCCGACGCTCGGCATCGGCAAGGCCACATCAGCCTCGGCGGTCGCCGGTTGATCGTCAAACAGCGGTCGCTGGTCTTCGACGCCGGCAATTGCCCAGCGCGCCCGATGCCGGTTACCGACCATCCCGCGCAAAGCCCCGGCATCGGCCAGCAAGGCCCGTGCACGCGCATCCAGGTCGGCCCGCCGGCACAGATCGGCGATATCGGTAAACACCGCCTGCGCCCTCGCCTGTTCGATCCGCAATGCGTCCTCCGCATTGAAACCGCGCACCAGACAAAAGCCCAGGCGGATCGCCAAGCGCTCACTGTCGCGTTCCCTTTCCAGCGAGCACTCCCATCCGCTGTAACGCACATCCAGCGGCCGCGTTGCCACGCCATGCCGGCGCACGTCCTGCAGCAGCTGGTCCGGGCTGTAGAAACCCATGGGCTGGCTGTTGAGCAGTGCGCAGGTGAACTCGGCTGGATGATGGCATTTCAGCCAACTGCTGGCATAGGCGATCAACGCGAAGCTGGCCGCATGGCTTTCCGGAAAACCATAACTGCCGAAGCCCTTGATCTGCTCGAAGATTCGCTCGGCGAATGCGAGCGGATAGCCGCGCTCCAGCATGCCTTCGGTGAGTTTCAGCCGATGCGGCTCCAGCCCACCGTGGCGTTTCCAGGCTGCCATCGAACGACGCAGGCCATCGGCTTCGCTGGCGTTGTAGCCCGCCGCCACCATCGCGATCTGCATCACCTGCTCCTGGAAAAGAGGCACGCCCAAGGTGCGTTCAAGCACCGCTTCCAATGCTTTGGAGGGATAGCTGATCAGCTCCTCCTTCCTACGCCGACGCAGGTATGGATGCACCATGTCGCCCTGGATCGGCCCGGGACGTACGATGGCGACCTCGATCACCAGATCGTAGAAGGTCCGAGGTTGCAACCTGGGCAGCATCGCCATCTGCGCTCGGGATTCGATCTGAAACACACCGATGGTATCGGCGCGACTGATCATCTCGTAGGTGTCACCGCACTCCTGCGGAATCGTCGCCAGCGTGAAATGCAGACCACGATAGCGTTGGATCAGATCGAAGCAGCGACGCACCGCGGTAAGCATACCCAACGCCAATACATCGACCTTCATCAAGCCCAGCGATTCAAGGTCATCCTTGTCCCACTGGATCACCGTACGCGCCTCCATCGCCGCGTTTTCCACCGGCACCATGCTGTGCAGGGCACGCTCGGAAATGACGAAGCCGCCTGGATGCTGTGACAGGTAATGCGGGAAGTCGATCAGTTCGTTGGCCAGTACCAGGATGCGTCGCAACAGCGGGCTATCCGGGTCGAAGCCGTGTTCGCGCAGACGCTCCTCTTCCGGAATGCTGTCCGACCAATGGCCGACACAGGAGGTCAGCTGGGTGATCACGTCGCCTGGCATGCCGAGCACCCGTGCCACATCACGCAGGGCGCCGCGCCCACCGTACTGTGTCGCCACGGCAGCCAAGGCAGCCCGTTCGCGGCCATAACGCGAAAACACGTACTGGATGACTTCCTCGCGCCGCTCGTGCTCGAAGTCCACGTCGATATCCGGTGGCTCATCGCGGTCGTCGGAAATGAAACGCTCGAACAATAGATGGCTGTGCGAAGGATCCAGTTCGGTAATGCCAAGCACGAAGCAGACCACCGAATTGGCGGCCGAACCGCGCCCTTGGCAAACGATGCCGATGCTGCGCGCATAGGCCACCAGGTCATGCACGGTGAGGAAGTACGAGGCGTACTTCTTCTTGGCGATCAGGCCCAGTTCTTTCTCGATCAGGGCCTGTGCCTGCGGCGGAGTACCGTCCGGCCAACGTTTGCCCGCACCACGCGTCACCAATTCCGCCAGCCAGCGCTGTGCGGTGTAACCGGCGGGTACCACCTCGCTGGGATACAGATAGTTGACGGCTTCTTTCAGATCGAACCCGGCGCAGCGTTCAGCGATGCACAGCGTCTGCTGCAACAACTCGGCTGGATAGATCGCCTGCAACGCCTGCAACGGACGCAGATGCCGCTCACCGTTGGCGAACAGCCGCTGCCCGGCCTCGGCAACGGTGACGCGGTGGCGGATGGCCGTCATCACATCCTGCAATGCCCGGCGTCCACGCGCATGCATATGCACATCGCCAGCGGCCACCAATGGCAGCTGCAGCTGCGCGCCCAGTGCCTGCAGCTGCAGCTGACGCGCCTCGTCATCGGCACCGTGGTGCAGTTCCACCGCAATCCAGCAGCGCTGCGGAAACCACTCACGCAACTGCATGCCCTCGGCAGGTTCCGGCTGTGCCGCAGGCAGCCACAAGACCAGCAGGCCGCTGCGGTCAATCGCCGCCAGGTCATCGGCCAACAGCCGGTACTCGCCCTTTTCCGCCCGCCGCCTTGCCTGTGTTATCAACCAGCACAGCGCTTGGTAGCCTGCGGCGTCTTCCACCAGCAGGACCAGCTTGGCCCCGTTTTCCAGTTGGATTTCGCTGCCGACAATCAGCTGCAAGCCGGTTTCCCTGGATGCGCGCCAGGCGCGTACGATGCCGGCCAGCGTGCATTCGTCGGTGATCGCCAACGCTTTGTAGCCATGCGCCTTGGCCCGCGCGAACAACTCCTCCGCGGTCGATGCGCCGCGTTGGAAGCTGAAAGCGGACAGGCAATGCAGTTCGGCATAAGCGGCAGTCATGCGAACCAGCCCTGCAGCATGAAGCCGCCCTCGCCGCCTACCTCGCGCCACGCCCATGCCTGCTGGCCGAAGCGTGTGCTGACCCGGTAGTAATCACGACGCACGTCATCGCCGTCCCACCAGCCACTCTCGATCCGCTCCGGCGTCGACAACAATTCCGGGCTGGCACCCGGCCAGGGCTGTGGCGTGCGCAGCAACCACCCTGGCCGCGCTGGCGACGGCAGGCTGTTGGTTGTTGGGCCTGCAGCTGGGGCAGCCTCGCCACGCCAGGCATATTCGGGGCGATGGTCGGCATGTACGCGCAGGCCGTGCACGGATTGATCACCCAGCCGGGCGCGCAGGCGTTCGCGCAATTGTTCCCACGGCATGCTCTGCTGCGGACGGGTATCGAACAGCTCGCGGTGTTCCGGCACAAACGCCGGCAACTGATCGGCACGCAGGCCGAACTGACGCACCGGTGCCGGTATCCTGGCCTGCTCCAGACGGCTACGTGCGATCTCGAACAACAGGCTGGCATCACGCTCGGCGGCCAGCAGGCCGATCTCCAGCGTGGTGGTCGGCCGGTCCTCGTGCTCCAGCAACAGCGCAAACCGCTGCACGCTGCCGTCACGGCCGGCAAGAAATGCGGCAAGGTCCGAAGTCAGGCGTCGCAGCGGGAACAGCAAGGCCTGCGAGGATTCCACTTCATAGCCCAGCTCGATGCGCAGTTCGAACACATCCGGCGGCTGATACGGCTGCAGTACAAAGGCCCGCTCGCCCAGCAAGGCATCCAGCTGCCGCAATACATCCGGCGCAAAGCGCCGGTTGATGCTGGCCCGTGGCAAGCCCTGCAATTGTTTGACGGTGCGGATACCCATGCGTGCGAACGCCGCCGAGGCACTGGCACCAAAGCCAGCCCGCGCTACCGGCAGCTGCCCGAGCAATGCGGCCAAGCCAGCCTCATCCACGCTCAGACCATCGCGTGCATTGACCAGTGCGCGGGCAGCCACCGGGTTGGGTGCCAATGCGATGCGGTGACGGAAGCCCAAGGCGTCCAACTCCTGCCGCAGACGCGCCTCGAACTTCGGCCACGGCCCGAACAGCGCCAGGCTGTGCTCGATTTCGATGATCAGCGACTGCGCATACTGCAGGCTTACCTGCGAACTGAATTGATACGCCCAGGCGGCAAGGAAGCGATGCCATTCCGACTGCGCGTCCGGCTCATACGGGTGTATCTCAAACCCGGTTGCCAATGCCTGCGCCGTCACCAGCGACTGCCCCGCCTTCAAGCCCAAAGCTGCCGCTGCGGGATTGACCGCATGCAATACCCGGCGCTGGCTGGGCCCACTGATCAACACCCGCGCGGCCTCCGGCTCGGCGCAGCCCCGCAGCACGCCGTCCATGGCCAGATGCGGCAATAGAATGCAGGCCCAACGCATGGCTTACTGCCCCCGGGAAAAAGGCAAGGGGCGCGGCGGCACCATGCCACCGCGACACTTCAACACCCGCAGCTGCGCTGGCTGCGCATCGATGGCGATACGCAAGGCAGCTGGCGAAGGATTCCTGGCCGCCTGCAACGGCCGGCTGGCAAAACCCAGCGTCTGCCCTGATTCGGCTGCCACCTGCAGCCGTCGCAAGGCCTTGTCCTCGGCCATCTGCGGCCAGCACAGCACGGCCCCGCAGCTACCCGAACGCAGGCATTGTTCAGCCGCCCATAACGCATCACGTTGATCATTGGCTTGCACCACCTGCAACTGGCGCAGGTCGATACCCGCCGCCTGCCAGGCCGGTGCATACGGAACATGCGGCGGTGCCACCAGCACCACGCGCTCACCAGCCTGGGTCAAGCGGGCCAGCGAGGGCCATAGCAGCTGCAACTCACCGACACCTTCGGCCGGCAACAGGATCTCGCTCAGCGCGGACTCCGGCCAGCCACCGGTAGGCAGCGCCTCATCCAGCAGCGCATGACCCGTCGGCTGGCGGCTGGCCGGCAGCGGCGCAGGCCGACCACGCCAGACCCGGCGCTCGTGCAGCAGGCTGTCGAGGGCAACAACCGCGCCCATCAGCCACGTCGGACCAGACCACAGAACACGCCTTCGATGGCGAAGTCCTGATCGTGCTGCACTTCGATCGGCGCATACGCCGGGTTGCGTGGCAGCAGCCGCAGCTGGTTGCCGCTGCGTGAGAGCCGCTTGATGGTCAGCTCACCGTCCAGCCGCGCGACCACCGTCTGGCCGTTGCGCGCATCGCTGCTGCGCCTGACGCCGACCAGATCACCATCGAAAATACCGTCGTCGATCATCGAATCGCCCTGCACCCGCAGCAGATAATCCGGGCGCGCGGCAAACAGGCGCTCATCCAGTGCCAGGGTATCCACCAGCTCCGCATCGGCGCCGATCGGTGCACCCGCCGCGACCCGCCCCAATACCGGCACCTGCAGCAGCTCCGCCCGGGGGGTCTGGCCCGCTGGGCGAATCCCGCGGGCCTGACCCGTAGCCACCTCGATCAGGCCAGCCTCGCTCAAGGCCAGCACATGCTTGCGTGCCGCGCCGCGCGACGCCAAGCCGCAGGCAGCAGCAATTTCAGCCAATGACGGTGCCTGTCCGTGCCCATTCACCTGGTCACGGATATAGCGAAGGATGGCGACACGGCGCGGGCTGAGGTCAGTCATGGAGTACATTTGTACTCCATCTGCACAAAGCCCGCCAGCGGCTGAGTACCGCTATTCAGGTGAATACGGAAAACACATTGCCGCTGCTATCTTTCGCGCCATATGGACCGGAAAGCTTCCACGAAGTCGTACCCGTCCCTCCCGCAGGCATTGCGCAGCGTGCCGTTGCGTACCATTGCTCCAGTCACCACGCTGGCCTTGTTGTTCTTCGCGACCTGGCTCTGGTTTGATGGGCAACGCATTGCTGCCGGAGTCAGCTGCCTGTTGTCGGCGCTGGCTTTGCTGGCCAGCGTATGGATCCATCAGCGCAAGCCCCGGTTGGAACTGGGTGGCGTATTGCTATGCGTGGCGACGGTGGGCGGCTGCCTGCTCTCCGCCCGGCAGTTGGGCAACGACGCTTTGCCGTGGTCCTACCTGGCCTTGATGTCGAATTTCTTCATCGTCCGCAACCAGGTCGCCACCCCGCTCAACCTGACGCTGGTTGCCGGCCTGTTGCTGATGCCAGACCTGCTGCTGGGGCATGCCCCGCAGTTGCAGGCACTGATCGTCATCGTGCTGGTGTTCGGTTTTGGCTACCACTTCTCCCATCGTCTGCAAGGCGACCGCACGCGACTGGAAATGTTGGCATCGCTGGATGCACTGACCGGCGTGCCCAACCGGCGCGCGTTGGAAAAATCATTGCAGGCGCATATCGATGGCGTCCGCGATGAACGCTACCGGCAAGGCTTGGTGGTGATCGACATCGACAACTTCAAGGCGGTCAATGATCACTACGGCCATGGCACCGGCGATACCGCCCTGTCCGACCTGGCCGCGATCCTGCGTTTTGAACTGCGTGAGAACGACCAGGTATTTCGTTTTGGTGGCGAGGAGTTCGTGATTCTTGCCGATACCGGTAGCCATGAGGCGTTGCTCCGGTTCACCGAGCGCCTGCGCAAGGCGGTGTATGAATCGCTGCGTGGCCCAGGAGGTCGCATCACAATCTCGATAGGAGCGGCGATGTATGCCGGTGAGCAGCGCTGGCAGGATTGGTTCGCGCGCGCCGATGCCGCCTTGTATGAAGCCAAGGGCAAGGGCCGCAACAGCGTGGTGGTGACGGAGTAGCTTTGACTTTGGCTTTGACTTTGGCTTTGACTTTGGCTTTGACTTTGGTTTTAGCTTTGGCTCTGCCCCCTCCCTTGCGCCGCAGGCGTAGGGGAGGGTTGGGGAGGGGTAGCTTTCGCTTTGCTTTTGCCCTTGCTTCCGCAGTGCGCGCAGTGGACTTTCCGCGAGCCAGAGCAAAAGCCAGAGCCAGAGCAAGCGCAAAACCACAGCAGAACCAAAGCCAAGGCAAAGGCCAAGGCCAAGGCTAAAGCAAAGCCAAAGCCAAAGCCAAAACCAAAACCAAAACCAAAACAACAACAGCAGCAACAGCAACAGCCGGAGCAACAGCCGGAGCTACCCCTCCCCAGCCCTCCCCTACGCCTGCGGCGCAAGGGAGGGAGAAAAAAGGGCCGCTTGCGCGGCCCTTCCTTTACAACATCAAGCAGCCGCTTCGATCACGAACGCAGCGGAATCACGCGGATCTCGACGCGGCGGTTCTGCGCGCGGCCTGCATCGGTGCTGTTGTCGGCGATCGGATAGGCCTTGCCTGCGCCCAGGGTTTCAATGCGCTCGCGTTGCACGCCCTGTGCGGACAGGTATGCCGCCACCGCATCCGCACGCTCCTTGGAAATGCGGTTGTTCACCGCATCGGTGCCGATGCTGTCGGTGTGACCGACCACTTCGATCATGGTCTGGTTGTACTCGCTCAAAGTGCTGGCAACACCATTCAGTGCGCCATAGAACTGCGGCTTCAACGTGGTCTTGTTGAAATCGAAGGTGATGCCGTCGGGCAGGTTCAAGGTGATGTTGTCACCGTCACGCTGCACGTCGATACCGGTGTTGGCAGTACGCTCACGCAATGCGCGTTCCTGGCGATCCTGGTAGTTGCCGATAGCCGCACCGCCGAGTGCGCCGATACCGGCGCCGACCATTGCGCGCTGGCGACGCTCGGTGGCATCGCCGCCGCTGAGCAGACCCGCCGCAACGCCGATGGCCGTACCGATCAACGCGCCCTTGCCGGTCTTGTTCTGCTGCTGGGTCTGATTGCCGTACTGGTCCTGCTGCACATACGAGCCACCGGTAGCACAGGCCGAGAGGACGGCTGCCGCCACCAAGCCAATGGAAAGATTACGAACAACAGTAAGGGTGGTCATCTGAGTCTCCTGATAGGCCGGACTGGCCAGCGTGGATTTGCCGGGCAAGCATAAACATCGCGATGCATTACCTGCGTGATCCTCAACCTTCGTCACAGGTGTCCATTCATCTAACTGTCTTGCACGTTAAGCCAGTGTCAGCGACAGCGCTGGTACGCAGCCAAGGCCTCGTCCCGGCCCTTTGCAAGATCCACCAGGGGCTGGGTCGGGTAGCTCGGCGCAAGCTCCGCCAACAACTGCGGGAACTGCCAGGGCGCAAACCGTGCCTTCAGCGGCAGCGCGGCCAGCTCCGGTACCCAGCGGCTGATATAGCGCGCTTTGGGATCGAACTTCTGCGCTTGTGTCACCGGATTGAACACACGGAAGTACGGCGCGGCATCCGCGCCGGTACCGGCGATCCATTGCCAGCCCATACTGTTGTTGGCCAGGTCGGCATCCACCAGGGTGTCCCAGAACCAACGGGCGCCCTCCTTCCAGTGCATCCGCATGTGCTTGCACAGAAAACTGCCCACCAGCATCCGCACGCGGTTATGCATGTAGCCGGTCGCCCACAATTCGCGCATGCCTGCATCGACAATGGGGATACCGGTGCGGCCCTGTTGCCAGGCCGCCAGCATCTCCGGCTGCGCCGGTTCCCAGGCAAAACGCTCGAAGCGGGGATTGAGGTTGGTGTCACTGGTCTGCGGGAAGTGGTGCAGCAGATGCCAGGAGAACTCGCGCCAACCCAGCTGGCGGATGTAGCCATCGATATCCGCATCACGGCCAGCACTGCGCATGCCTTCCAGCGCATGGGCGATACGCCACGGCGCGATCTCGCCGAAATGCAGGTGTGGCGACAACAGCGACGTACCCGTGCGATCCGGCAGATCGCGCTGCTCGCGGTAGCCATTGAGCGCACCGTCGGCGAATACCTCCAGCGCCTCCTGTGCACCGCCCTCACCAGGCTGCCAGTGCTCCCAGAAACCGGCATCCCAACCGAGCCGCGGTTCCAGCGCAAGCGCCTGCAACGGCAAGCCTGACAGCTTTGGCGAGCTCAGCTTGCGCGGCGCTTCGGACAAGGCAGGCAGACGCCAACGGGTCAGCGCGTTGCGCCAGAACGGCGTGAACACCTTGTACGGGCCACCTTGCAGCGTGGCCAGTTCCCAAGGTTCAAACAGCAGATAGCCGTTATGGCTTTCCACCTGCAGTCCCTGCTCGCGCAGGCCACGCTTGATGGCTGCGTCACGCGGCTGCGTGGCAGGTTCGTACTTGCGATTCCAGTAGACCGCTACCGCGCCGCTTTCAGCAATCAACGCCTGCAGCTGCGCCATGCTGTCGCCGCTGCGCAGCAGCAAGGCCGAGCCGATGGCGCGCAACTGCGCGTCGAGCTGCTGCAGCGAATGATGCAGCCATGCGTCGGAAGCCGCTCCGGGCACCCATGCGCCCTCCTCCTGCGGCGCATGGATGTAGACCGGCACGATCTCATGACCGGCTTCAATCGCGGCCTGCAACGCCGGGTTGTCACGCAGCCGCAGATCGCGGCGGAACCAGACAATGGCGGTGGACATGCAGCAGCTCCCGCTTACTCGAATGAACCGACCGAATCGTGGCTCAGGTTGTCAAAGCGGGTGTACTCGCCGAAGAACTTCAATTTGCACGAACCGGTGGGGCCACCACGGTGCTTGCCGATGATGATCTCGGCCAGGCCCTTGTCCGGCGAATTTTCCTTGTTGTAGTAATCGTCGCGGTAGATGAAGACGATCATGTCCGCATCCTGCTCGATAGCGCCGGATTCGCGAAGGTCAGCCATCACTGGGCGCTTGTCGGTACGGGTTTCCAAGGAGCGGTTGAGCTGTGACAGCGCGATCACCGGCACGTGCAACTCCTTGGCCAGGCCCTTGAGCGAACGCGAGATCTCCGAGATTTCGGTGGCGCGGTTTTCGCTGTTGCCCGGCACGCTCATCAGCTGCAGGTAGTCGATCACGATCAGGCCCAGGTCGTGCTCGCGCTTGAGCCGGCGGCACTTGGAACGCAGCACTTCCGGCGACACGCCAGGCGTATCGTCGATGAAGATCTTGGTTTCCTTCAGCATGCGGATGGCGCCGGTGACGCGGCTCCAGTCCTCGTCCTCAAGCTGGCCGGTACGCAGGCGCTGCGCATTGATGCGTCCGTTGGACGAGATCAGGCGCATCGCCAGCTGCGATGCGGACATTTCCATCGAGAACACCGCCACGCCCTTCTTCGACTTGATCGCCGCGTACTCGGCGATGTTCAAGGCGAAGGTGGTCTTGCCCATGGCCGGACGCGCGGCAAGGATGATCAGATCGGTCGGCTGCAGGCCGGCCGTCATCGCGTCGAAATCGTTGTAACCGGTCGGCAGGCCGGTGATGTTGCCGCCGTTCTCGAAGCGGTTGCGCAGTTCCTCGAAAGCGTCTTTCAGTGCGCCAGGCATCGCCACGAAATCGGTGCGCCCGCGCGCGCCCTGTTCGGCGATTGCGAAGACCGACTTCTCGGCGGTCTGCAGCAGTTCGGCGCTGTCCCGGCCTTCGGGCTGGAAACCGTCATTGACGATATCGGTGCCGACCTGGATCAGCTGCCGCAGCACCGCCTTGTCGCGCACGATCTCGGCATAGGCACCGATATTGGCGGCCGACGGCGTGGTGCTGGCCAGTTCGATCAGGTACGCGCCGTCGCCGACCATGTCCAGCTTGCCCTGCGACTCGAACCATTCACCCAGGGTCACCGCATCGAACGGACGATCACGCTCGGACAGCTCACGGATCGCGCGGTAGATCAGCTGGTGGTCGCGCCGGTAGAAGTCCTTGTCGGTCAGCGCCTCGTTGACCCGGTCATAGGCCTCGGGTGCCAGCATCAGGCCACCCAGCACAGCCTGCTCGGCTTCTACCGAATGAGGAGGTACACGCAAGGCATCGATGCGCTGCTCGCTGCGATCGGAGCGGTCATTGCGGTCACCGCGGTCGCGGTCGGAACGGAAACCAGTACGGGCGGACATGAAAAGCGTTATTCCTGCAATAAGGCCGTGCGGCCATGGTAGGTGGGCATTGCCCACCGGGATACGTACAAGTCTGTGGATAACCTGTCCACAACCCAAGCCTGCATGGGCTGGGGGTTGGGCTGGCATACAGAAACAAGCACCCGACGCCGTTGCAGCGCCGGGTGCGGATTATCGCATGGGCAGCATCTGCACCGCCCTGCCGACGGTACCCTCAGGCCCGGTGCTGGCGCTCGATCCAAGCCAGGAACTTGTCGACAAAGCCCTGCAGGAACTGGCGTGTGCCATCGTTGCTGATACTGCCATCGGCGTCGATCAACCCGTCCTTGAAATGCAGGAAGGCCTCCGGCTGCGGCATCACCGCCAGATCGACGAATACCAGCACATTGCGCAGGTGCTGCTGGGCCAGGGCACTGCCGATGGCACCGATGGAGGTGCCGACCACTGCTGCCGGTTTGCCGGCAAAGGCGTTGTCGCCGTATGGGCGCGAGGCAGTATCGATGGCGTTCTTCAGCACGCCGGGAATCGAACGGTTGTATTCAGGAGTGACGAACAGCACCGCATCGGCGGCACGCACCTGGTTCTTCATGCGCGTACCCTGCGCCGGGAACTGGCTATCGTGATCCTGGTTGTAAAGCGGGATGTCACCGATCTGTATGTAGTCAAACTTGACGCGATCACCGGCCAGCTTCTCCAGCGCCAGCGCAAGCCGCCGGTTGATGGATTCCTTGCGCAGACTGCCGACGAAAACCGCGATCTTGTACTGGCTCATGACCACCTCGCTCCGTAGGAAGGACACAGGCTAGCCAGAATGGGCTTCGCAACAGGTGAAGGCAATGCCCTGGCAGACTACCCGCGCAGGAAGGGCCGTATCAGAGACGCAAGCGGCCGGTAATCCCGCCGTAGGCCAGCTTCACCGTATAGAAGCCATACTTCGACTCCAGCCGCTTGATGATGAAATGCCCGCGTGCCATGTCCTGGTAGTAAGCGGTGAACATGGTGTTCAAGGTCGCGCCAGCCACCGCACCGATCACCGGCACCGCCTGCGCGACAAACTTCTCCGATACCACCACACCGAAGCGGGCGGCGATCTTCTCGACGATCCTGGCCAGCCACTTGCCGGCTTCCTTCGGGCCCAACCCGAGCAGCACGCCGTGGCTGCCGCTGATCGCAGTACCGGCCAACTCCGCCGACAGGTGACGCATGACCTCGGTGGTGAAGCCACGCGCCAGGTAGTAGCCGGTCTCGCTGGCATCGTCCTGGCCGGAATTGCCACCCAACGCAAACACTTCCAGGCAGGCCTGCCGGGTCGCCATCTCGTTCAGATCGAAACCTTCACTGCGGGCGACGTCGGCCACCGCGCGCATGATGATGGTGGTCGACAGCGGCAATTCGATTGCCAGCGCCGGCAGGCCACCCGCCCCGCCCAGCGCACCGGACGCTGCCGCCGCCAGCTTGTGCAGGCGCGGTGATGCCGGCTTGCCGGGCTGTTTGTCGTCCATCGTCCACAGTGCCGTCTGCGCAGCCTTGTACAAGGCTGCCTCGGTGACACCCTGGATGCGCGACGACACCGCCTTGGGCAGCTTGCGCACCGCGAACTCCAAGGGCCCGCCGATCAGGTTGGCCATCTTGGCGGTGAGCGTGGGCGACTCGAGCAAGCCTACCGCACGCTCCAGATCGGCCAGATCCTGCGCGTTGTCTTGCAGACGCAGAGCAAGCTCGTTCATCTGATTCAGCCTGCTTCCGGCAAACCCGCCAGCACGCCCATGAACTTCCGGTAGTGGCGCAGCTCGGCAATGGAATCGTGCACATCACTCAGCGCGGTGTGGCTGGAGGTCTTGGTGACCCCGGCCGCCACTGCAGGCGACCAGCGCTTGGCCAGTTCCTTGATGGTGGAGACATCCAGGTTGCGGTAATGGAAGTACTTCTCCAGCCGCGGCATCTGCCGGTGCAGGAAGCGCCGGTCCTGGCAGATCGAATTGCCGCACATCGGCGAGGCGCCGGCCTTGATCCAGTCCTGCAGGAAGGCAATGGTCCTGGCTTCGGCCTGGCCAACCGTGGTGGTGCTGTCCAGCACCCGCTGCCACAGGCCGGAGCGCTGGTGCTGGTTGCGGTTCCATTCGTCCATCGCTTCCAGCGTGGCGAGGGAATGGTTGATGGCGAACTCAGGGCCTTCGGCCAACACATTGAGTTGACCGTCGGTGACGACGGTTGCGATCTCGATGATGGAATCGTTGTCCGTATCCAGACCGGTCATCTCCAGATCAATCCAGATCAACCGATCATTGCCCGCGCTGTTGTCCGCCATGTGCTGCCTCATGCTTGGGGCCGGCGGTCAAGCGCCGCGCGGCCGGAATATCGAAGCGCACATGATACCCCTGCCCACGGTAGGGGCTGCGTCAAAGATCACCAGGGGTCAGCAGCGGGCGCCCGCGCTTGGCTCGGAAATAATTGGTCAGGCGCAGGCTGGCCTCCTGTGCCAGCACCCCACCCTGCACCTGCACGCGATGGTTGTGCCGTGGGTCGGCAAGCAGATCGAATACGCTGCCGCAGGCGCCGGTCTTGGGATCGGTGGCAGCAAACACCACGCGCGCGATGCGCGCATGCACCAAGGCCATCGCGCACATCGCACAGGGCTCCAGTGTCACGTACAAGGTGCTGCCGATCAGACGGTGATTGCCCAGCGCCTTGCCTGCGTGGCGCATGGCCACGATTTCGGCATGCGCGCTGGGGTCATGGTTGGCGATATTGAGGTTCCAGCCCTCGCCCAGCAACGCGCCATCGGCGCTTACCAATACCGCGCCAACCGGGATTTCATCGAACTCGCGCTGCGCACGATCGGCCAGCGCCAGTGCGTGGCGCATCCACTGTTCGTCGTTGAGGGCTGGATCAATCTGGGACATGCAGGGAACACGGGGATGGAAGCGGCGCAAGGGTAGCGCAGATGACCGCGGCCTGCTGCTTCACGGTCTGAGCAGCAGGGGTTTGCCTGTGGGAGCGGCGTTAGCCGCGAAGCACGCTGTTCATCAGACGACGCAGTTGCCTGGGGCCAGGCAACGTCAGCT
>NZ_JBRREC010000099.1:0-17856 GCF_056760015.1 Stenotrophomonas sp. STEN029
CCGCCGTCGGCGTCCTCTCCCGCGGCCTGCCCGGCGCGGCCGCCCTCCGCCTGCTCTTCGGCTCGCGCCCCCCCCCCCCGCCCGCCCCGGCCCCCCCACTACATCAGCGCATTAGAGCTGCCAGCCCCATCGGCACCACGCGTACGGATACTCCTGCGGCCTGTCGCATAGGCCAGCCCGCACCGGGTTATGCAGCAGGTAATTCGCCACGCCCAGCAATGATTCATCACGCCTGATTGCGTGGTCGTGGTATCCAGCCTGCCAGATCGAACCCGAAGCACCGATGGATCTTGCCGAGCGTGATTTCAGCCGCTGCAGACATCCGCCCAACGATCCGGATTGCAACTGAAGCAGCCAATGCAGGTGATCAGGCATCACTACCCAGGCAAGGCTGTGGGTGATGCCGGCGAGCTCGCAATGATGGAGCGACTCGATCATCTGCTCGGCGTTCTTGCGATTCGCAAACAGCGGCATTCGCCCAGCTGTCACCGTGGTGATTGAATAGGTGTTGTTGGGCAGCGATACGCGCCCGAGGCGCAGCTTTGGACTGGACATCACTGCAGCCTGATGCCGGCGATCAAGAACGTCCGTCGGGGCTTTACGGCTCCACCCGTAGTGCCGAGCCATGCTCGGCATGTGGCATTACCGGTAACTCTCCTGCCGAGCATGGCTCGGCAATACAGGTTCGGCTTTACCGGTAACACCTCTGCCGAGCATGGCTCGGCACTACAGGTTCGGCTTTACCGGTAACGCCTCTGCCGAGCATGGCTCGGCACTACAGGTTCGGCTTTACCGGTAACGCCTCTGCCAAGCATGGCTCGGCAATGCAAGTGCGGCCGTCAGCCCTGCTTGCGGACGATGGCCATGGCGATCTCCAGCGACTGCTCGTAGTTCAGCCGCGGGTCGACACTGGAACGGTAGGCACGCTCCAGATCGCGCTCGGTGAGCTCGCGGGCGCCGCCGGTGCACTCGGTGACATCCTCGCCAGTCAATTCCAGGTGCACGCCGCCCAGGCGCGTTCCGGCCGCTGCGTGCAGGTCGAAGGACATCTCGACCTCGCTGCGGATGTTGTCAAACCGCCGGGTCTTGTAACCGTTGCTGGTGCTCTCGGTGTTGCCATGCATGGCATCGCAGACCCACAGCACGCGGCGCCCATCGCGCTTGATCGCATCCAGCAGTGGCGGCAACTTGTCGGCGATCTGGTTCGCGCCCATGCGGTGGATGAAGCTCAGGCGGCCCGGCTCATCATCCGGGTTCAACACGTCGATCAATCGCAGCAGCTGATCCGGCTGCACCGACGGCCCCACCTTGATCGCGATCGGATTACGCACGCCGCGCAGGTACTCCACGTGGGCGCCATCCAGCGCCGCGGTGCGCATGCCGATCCACGGGTAGTGCGTGCTCAGGTTGAACCAACCGCTCTGGCGCGGCACCTGCCGGGTCAGCGCCTGCTCGTAGGGCAACAGCAAAGCCTCGTGCGAGGTGTAGAAATCCACGCGATTGAGGTTGTGCACCTGTGAGCCCGACAAGGTCTCCATGAAGCGCACCGCATCACCGATCGAGGCGACCATTTCCTGGTACTCCTCGGCCAACGGCGAGCAGCGCATCCACGCCAGGTTCCAGTACTCGGGGTGGTGCAGGTCGGCGAAGCCGCCATCGATCAGCGCACGCACGAAGTTCATCGTCAGCGCCGAACGCGAATGCGCGGTGATCATCCGCTGCGGGTCGGGAACGCGCGCGGGCTCGGTGAAGCCAGGCGCATTGATCACGTCGCCGCGGTAGCTGGGCAAGGTCACCCCGTCGCGGGTTTCGGTATCGGCCGAGCGCGGCTTGGCGTACTGGCCGGCAAAGCGGCCAACGCGGATAACCGGCATGCGCAGGCCATGCACCATCACCAGGCTCATCTGCAGCAGCACCTTGAGCCGGTTGGAGATCGTGCCCGACTCGCAGTCGACGAAGTTCTCGGCACAGTCACCGCCCTGCAGCAGGAAACGCTTGCCTTCCTGCGCCTCGGCCAGCTGCTGCTTGAGCGCGAAGATCTCCCACGAGGTCACCAGCGGCGGCAGTTGCCGCAGTTCGCTCAACGCGGCCTCCAGCGCCTGCGGATCGGGGTACGTCGGCATCTGCAGCGCGGGCTTGCCACGCCAGCTATCCGGCGCCCAGCTGCTGGCGGTGGCGGCGGATGACGGGGAGGAAGTAGCGTTCATGCAGATACCAATCAAAGAAGTGAAAAAGTCAGATCAAACGTTTTTTGCGTGTGCGCAGGCCGGCATACAGCGCCCAACCCGCAAGCAGTACAAACCACACCAGGCTCCACATCGGCATGCTCAGGCCGAGGAAGGTCCAGTCGATGTTGCCGCAGTCACCAGTGCCGGTCAGCACGGTGCGGAACACCTCGAACGGCCCCATGGTTTCAGCCAGGAAGCTCAGCGGCGGGCCACAGCTGCTGCCGAGGTCCTTCGGCAACAACTGCACGTAGACGTGGCGCCCGGCGATGCCGATGCCCACCACGGCTGCCAGGAAGGTCAACACGCCATAGCCGGCACGACCACCGCGACTGCTCGGCCCGTGCAATGCCCCGAGCAGGAACAGCACGCCGACGGCGGCGAACGCGATGCGCTGGTAGATGCACAGCGGGCATGGCTCCAGCCCCATCTGGATCTGCATGTAGATCGCAAATGCGAGCAGGCCAGCACAGGTCAGCAAGCCCAGCAGGCACTGCGCGCGGAAACTCCAACGCAAAGGGTTCATCGCAACTTTCCGGAGTGAACAATGCAACAAGAGTAACAGGCCGCCCGCGCGCGATCAGCAGTGATGGCAGCTGTAACCACATGAACAAAAAAGCCCGGCTTATGCCGGGCTTTTCCTGCATCCGTCGATGGACGGAAGCGTGCGATTACTCGCCGACTTCTTCCGCGACGGCGACCGGACGGTCAACCAGCTCAACGTAAGCCATCGGAGCGTTGTCGCCAGCGCGGAAGCCGCACTTCAGCAGGCGCAGGTAGCCGCCCGGACGGTTGGCGTAGCGCGGGCCCAGCACGGTGAACAGGACGCCAACGGCTTCCTTGTCACGCAGGCGGGCGAACGCCAGACGACGGTTGGCAACCGAATCAACCTTGGCCAGGGTGATCAGCGGCTCGGCAACGCGGCGCAGTTCCTTGGCCTTCGGCAGGGTGGTCTTGATCAGCTGGTGCTTGAACAGCGACGCAGCCATGTTCTTGAACATTGCTTCGCGGTGGGCGCTGGTGCGGTTGAACTTGCGGCCCGACTTCATGTGACGCATGGGTTTATTCCTTGGTTAATGGTGAGACGTTGGACATCGTTGTCGCCATCCTGGCGTTGAAAGTGGACTGCGGATGGTCCTGGTCACCCGTCCTGGACGACCGGCATTGCGGCGTTGTTTAACCGTCAATGCGGGTACTGCTGAAACAATATTCCCCCGCATGGTCACCCATGCGGGGGAACAGGTATTGCTTATCAGCCGAGCATGCCGTGAGCGGCGACACCGGCCGGCGGCCAGTTCTCCAGCTTCATGCCAAGCGACAGACCGCGCTGGGCCAGCACTTCCTTGATCTCGGTCAGCGACTTCTTGCCGAGGTTCGGGGTCTTGAGCAGCTCGACTTCGGTCTTCTGGATCAGATCGCCGATGTAGTAGATGCTCTCAGCCTTGAGGCAGTTGGCCGAACGCACGGTCAGTTCCAGGTCGTCGATCGGGCGCAGCAGCACCGGATCCACGCCGTTGTTGGCCGGCTTGGCTGCACCGCGGTCGCGGTGGGTGAAATCACCGAACACCGACAGCTGATCGCTGAGGATGTCGGCCGCGGTGCGGACAGCTTCCTCGGCATCGATCGTGCCGTTGGTTTCGATATCAATGACCAGCTTGTCCAAGTCGGTACGCTGTTCGACGCGAGCGGCTTCCACCGCATAAGCGACGCGGCGGACCGGCGAGAACGAAGCGTCCAACACCAGACGACCAATCGCACGCGATTCTTCGTCCGGACGACGACGTGCGGCAGCCGGCTGGTAGCCGAAGCCACGCTCGACCTTCAAACGCATGTTGATCGCAGTGTCCTTGGTCAGGTTGCAGATCACATGGTCGCCGTTGATCACTTCGACGTTGTGGTCAACCTTGATGTCGGCAGCGGTGACAACACCCGGACCCTGCTTGGACAGGGAAACAGTGGCGCTGTCGCCGGTGTGCATACGGATCGCCACGTCCTTCAGGTTCAGCAGGACGTCAAGCACGTCCTCCTGCAGGCCTTCCAGAGTGGTGTACTCGTGCAACACGCCGTCGATCTCGACTTCGGTAATGGCGAAGCCCGGGATGGACGACAGCAGCACGCGACGCAGGGCGTTGCCCAGCGTATGCCCGTAACCACGCTCCAAAGGCTCGATCACGACCTTGGCGCGGGTCTCGGTAAGGCGTTCGATCTGCGGACCGCGAGGACGCAGAACCTGGTTTGCGGTAACCGTCATGTTGCGGGTTCTCCTGCGAACCTCCGGTGCAACCCGGAGGTTCTCCATTGTGAATTACTTCGAATACAACTCGACGATCAGCGCTTCGTTGATATCCGCAGGCAGGTCCGCACGATCCGGCACAGCCTTGAAGACGCCGCTGAACTTCTTCGAATCGACTTCGACCCACGACGGGCTGAGGTCGTGCTGCTCGGCAACGACCAGGGCTTCCTGGACGCGCAGCTGCTTGGCAGCCTTCTCGGACAGCGCAATCGCGTCGCCGGCCTTGACCTGGTACGAAGCCAGGTTCACCGACTTGCCGTTGACCGTGACACCGCGGTGCGAGACCAGCTGACGGGCAGCCGGACGGGTCACTGCGAAGCCCATGCGGTAGACGACGTTGTCCAGACGGGTTTCCAACAACTGCAGCAGGTTCTCGCCAGTGTTGCCCTTCTTGGTCGAGGCCTTCTTGTAGTAGTTGCGGAACTGACGCTCCAGCAGACCGTAGATACGCTTGACCTTCTGCTTTTCGCGCAGCTGGGTAGCGTAGTCGGACAGCTTGCCCTTACGGGCAGTGGCGCCGTGCTGGCCGGGCTTCTGCTCCAGCTTGCACTTGGAATCCAACGCGCGGGCCGGGCTCTTCAGGGAGAGGTCGGCGCCTTCGCGGCGGGCGAGCTTACAGGTAGGACCGATATAACGAGCCATTTCTTATCGCTCCTTTAGACGCGACGCTTCTTCGGCGGACGGCACCCGTTGTGCGGGATTGGCGTCACGTCGATGATGTTGGTGATCTTGTAGCCGACGTTGTTCAACGAACGTACGGCCGACTCACGGCCCGGACCCGGACCCTTGATGCGGACTTCCAGCGACTTCAGGCCGTAATCCAGCGCAGCCTTGCCAGCCTTTTCGGCGGCAACCTGAGCGGCGAACGGAGTCGACTTACGCGAACCACGGAAGCCAGCGCCACCGGAGGTCGCCCAGGACAGTGCATTGCCCTGACGGTCGGTGATGGTCACGATGGTGTTGTTGAACGAAGCGTGGACGTGGGCAACGCCATCAGTGATGACGCGCTTGATCTTCTTCTTGGTTTTTGCAGCAGCGGGCTTAGCCATTATCTAGGTCCCTTACTTCTTCAGAGCCTTGCGCGGACCCTTACGGGTACGTGCATTGGTCTTGGTGCGCTGACCACGCAGCGGGAGACCACGACGGTGACGCAGGCCGCGATAGCAGCCCAGGTCCATCAGGCGCTTGATGGCAATGCCGATTTCGCGACGCAGATCGCCTTCAACGATGTACTTGCCTACTTCCAGGCGCAGACGATCGATTTCCGGTTCCGACAGATCGCGGATTTTGGTGGTCGAAGCAACGCCTGCAACTTCGCAGACCTTCTTCGAACGGGTACGGCCGATGCCGTAAATGCTTTGCAACCCGACCCAGACATGCTTCTGGGCTGGCAGGTTGACGCCTGCAATACGCGCCATGACGCGGTTCTCCAGCTGAGTGATGGCCGAATACGCACCATGAGGCGCGCCAATCCGGCAGGATGGATCAAAAATGTGAACTAGCGATACTAACAAGGCTTCGGTTTGCTTGGAAGCCCGTGGAACATACAGTTCCACAAGCCCGGCGTGGGGAGTGTGCCCATGCTCCGGCGCCGGATGTGCCTGGCAAGGAGAGAAGTCTCCGAGCCGCCCGCGCTACTCCCGCGCGGAACAACCACATCACACCCCCACCCGAAACCGCTGCAGGGGCCGCCCTTCTGTTTGGAAAACCGCCCCGGGAACCGGAGCGGGTTTCTCGCTATGAAGCGGAAAGTATAACCGGTGAATCAGCCGCGTGCAAAACCACCGCGGTTGCCGCCCTTCAGGTTGGCCTTCTTCAACAGGCTCTCGTACTGGTGCGACATCAGATGTGCCTGGACCTGTGCGATGAAATCCATAACCACCACCACCACGATCAGCAGCGAGGTGCCGCCGAAGTAGAAGGAGGCGTTGAGCTGGGTACGCATGATTTCCGGCAGCAGGCAGACGATCACCAGGTACAGCGAGCCAGCAGCCGTCAGGCGGGTCAGCACGGCATCGATGTAATCCGCGGTTGCCTTGCCCGGACGGATACCCGGGATCAGCGCGCCCGACTTCTTCAGGTTGTCAGCGGTTTCCTGCGAGTTGAACACCAGCGCGGTGTAGAAGAACGCAAAACCGGTGATCAGCGCAGCAAACACGATCATGTGCAGCGGCTCGCCCGGACCCAGCGCGTTTGCCACCTTCTGCAGCCATGTGGCCGAGCTGGCCTGGCCGGACCACATCGCCAGCGTTGCCGGGAAGGCAAGGATGCTGGAGGCGAAGATCGCCGGGATCACGCCTGCCATGTTGAGCTTCAGCGGCAGGAACGAGGTCTGGTTCATATAGGCATTACGGCCACCCTGACGGCGGGCGTAATTGACCGTGATACGACGCTGACCGCGCTCCACGAACACCACGAAGTAGGTGAAAGCCAGCACCACCAGCACGATGATCAGCAACGAGATGAAGCTCATGTTGCCGTCACGATAGGCTTCGACGGTATGGATCACGGCAGCCGGCAAGCCAGCCACGATGCCTGCGAAGATGATCAGCGACACACCGTTGCCGATGCCACGCTCCGTCACCTGCTCACCTACCCACATCAGGAAGATGGTGCCTGCGGTGAGCGCGATGATCGCGGTCAACACGAAGCCCATGCCCGGGGCGTACACCACCGGTGCACCGCCCGGCGACACCTGGTTCTGCAGTGCCAGCGCGATACTGCCGCCCTGCACCACCGCCAGGAGCACCGCGCCAATGCGCGAATACTGGGTGATCTTGCGACGACCCGACTCACCTTCCTTCTGCATCGCCTTCAGGGCCGGGAAGATGTGGACCGCCAGCTGCATCACGATGGATGCCGAGATATACGGCATCACGTTCAACGCGAAGATACTGAAACGGTGCAGGGCGCCGCCCGAGAACATGTTGAACATGTCCACGATGCCGCCGCCCTGCGCCTGCATCAGCGCAAGCATGGCCTCGGGATTGACGCCCGGCACCGGCACATAACAGCCGATGCGATAGACGAGCAATGCCCCAAGTACGAACAGAAGGCGTTGGCGAAGTTCAGTGAACTTGCCCGCCCCTGCCGCGAGGTTACCGATGCCAGCTTGCGCCATGTTCCAGTTACTCCTGTACGCTGCCGCCGGCAGCTTCAATCGCGGCCTTGGCGCCGGCAGTAGCAGCAATACCCTTCAGGGTGAATGCCTTGCTCAGCTCGCCCTTGAAGACGACCTTGGCCTTCTTCGCGGTCGACGGGATCAGCTTGGCTGCACGCAGTGCGGCCAGGTCGATCTCACCAGCTTCCAGGCGATCAAGGTGGTAGGACAGCACTTCCGCGGTGTCCTTGGCCTTGTGCGAGAAGAAGCCGATCTTCGGCAGACGACGCTGCATCGGGGTCTGGCCGCCTTCGAAGCCAGCCTTGATCTTGCCGCCGCCCTTGCGAGCGAACGAACCCTTGTGGCCGCGGCCGCAGGTCTTGCCCAGGCCGGAGCCGATGCCGCGACCGACGCGGGTACGCTCGGTACGGGCGCCCGGTGCCGGGCTCAGTTCATTGAGACGCATAGTCATGGTCGATTACTCCTCAACCTGGACGAGGTACTGAACCTTGTTGATCAGACCGCGAACCTGCGGGCTGTCTTTCAGTTCACGCACATCATTGAGCTTGTTCAGGCCCAGGGCACGCACCGACAGGCGGTGACGCGACTGGGTGCCACGCAGGCCGCGCACCAGGCGCACCTTTACAGTCTTGACGGTTTCATTAGCCATGGTTCAGATCCTCCAACTTCTTGCCGCGCTTGGCAGCAATACGGGCCGGGGACTGTGCACCAGCCAGACCCTTCAGGGTGGCGCGGACCAGGTTGATCGGGTTACGCGAACCGGTTGCCTTGGCCAGGACGTTCTTCACGCCAACGGCTTCCAGCACGGCGCGCATGGCACCACCGGCGATGACGCCAGTACCTTCCGAAGCCGGCTGCATGAACACGCGAGCTGCGCCGTGACCATCCTTGATGGTGTGCCACAACGTGCCGTTGTTCAGATCAACGCTGACCTGGTTCTTGCGGGCCTGCTCCATCGACTTCTGGATGGCGACCGGCACTTCGCGTGCCTTGCCATAACCGAAGCCGACCTTGCCTTCGCCATCACCGACCACGGTCAGTGCGGTGAAGGTGAACTGACGGCCACCCTTGACGGTCTTGCTGACGCGGTTGACCGCGACCAGCTTCTCGATCATGCCGTCGTCGATTTTCTCTTCGCGGTTACGGTCGCGATCGCGACCCCGCTGCTGACGCTCTTCTGCCATTTCGATTCCTTGATTGATTGGGTATGTACGGCTCGATGCCGCTTATGGTTGTGTAGTGAAGCAGTGAATCGCCAGACGCTGCAGAAGAACGAGTGGCGCCCGGTACAAACCCGTACCGGCAGGCAGGCGGAAAGGGGCCAGAGGCCCCTTTCCTGTATTGCTTAGAACTGCAGGCCGCCTTCGCGGGCAGCATCAGCAAGCGCCTTGATGCGACCGTGGTAGCGGTAGCCCGAGCGGTCGAAAGCGACCTTCTCGATACCAGCAGCCTTGGCGCGCTCGGCGATCAACTTGCCGACCTTGGTGGCAGCGTCGATGTTCTTGCCGCTCTTCAGGCCTTCCTTGACTTCGGCCTGTGCGGTGTTGGCAGCAGCCAGCACCTTGGAGCCGTCGGCGGTGAAGACCTGTGCGTACAGGTGCTGACCGGTGCGCAGCACCGACAGACGTGCAACGCCCAGGGTACGGATGTGCGAACGGGTCGACTTGGCGCGACGCAGACGGGCGATGTTCTTGTTCATGTTCTTTATCCTCGAAAGCTGAAAACCTAAGAATTAGGCCTTCTTGGCTTCCTTGCGAATGATGACTTCACCGGCGTACTTCACACCCTTGCCCTTATAGGGCTCCGGCGGACGGTAACCACGGATCTTGGCGGCGACTTCACCGACAACCTGCTTGTCCACGCCCTGCACGACGATTTCCGTCTGCGTCGGGGTCGACAGGGTGATGCCTTCCGGCGCCACGAACACGACAGGGTGGGAGAAGCCCAGCGACAGGTTCAGGTCCTTGCCCTGCATGGCAGCGCGGTAACCCACGCCGACCAGCTCAAGCTTGCGCTCGAAGCCTTCGGACACGCCCTGCACCATGTTGGCCAGGATCGCACGCACGGTGCCGGCCAGCGCGTCGAAGGAGATGTCCTTCGGGCTCAGCGTGGCAACGCCGTTATCGAGAGTGATTTCTACGCCAGCGGTCTTGTTCAGCGACAGGGTGCCCTTCGGGCCCTTCACGCTCACAACTTCCGGCTGGATGGTCAGTTCAACGCCCTTGGGCAGGTTGATCGGCTTCTTGGCTACGCGGGACATAGTGGACTCCTTCCCTTAGGCCACGAAGCACAGGACTTCGCCGCCGACGCCCAACTGGCGCGCCTGCGCATCAGTCATGATGCCCTTGGAGGTGGAAATGATGGCGACGCCCAGGCCGTTCAGGACCTTCGGCAGTTCAGACTTGCCACGGTACTGGCGCAGGCCCGAACGCGAGAAGCGCTTCAGGGTCGCGATGACCGGCTTGCCTTCGAAGTACTTCAGGACGATTTCGAGTTCGGCCTTGTTGTTTTCGATGTTGTTGACGCGCAGGTCGGCGATGTAACCCTCGTCCTTCAGGACCTGGGCAATGGCCACCTTGACCTTGGACGACGGGGCTTTCACCGTCTGCTTGCCAACCGCTGCCGCATTCTTGATGCGGACCAGCAGGTCGGCGATGGGATCAGTCATGCTCATGTAGATACCTTTGAGTGCACCGATATCCGCTTTCGCGAAAATCTCGTGTTTTCCTGGGATGGGCCAGGGCCCTTGACGCACCTGCCGCCATTTCGGGCAGGCAAGAAGCGGGATTATACGACAAAAAGCCCGACTTGCGTCGGACTTTTTGTTTTGCCTTCAGATTGACCCGAAAGCCCTGCTGGGCGGGCCTTTCGGTCCGCCCAGCGGGTTGTTGCTTACCAGCTTGCCTTGCGCAGGCCCGGCACGTCACCACGCATGGTGGCTTCGCGCAGCTTGTTGCGGCCGAGGCCGAACTTGCTGTACACGCCACGCGGACGACCCGACAGTTCGCAACGGTTGCGGTGGCGGCTCGGCGACGAATCGCGCGGCAGCTTCGACAACTTGGTTGCAGCCTCGATCTTCTCTTCGTAGCTCGCGTCCACGGAGGACACGATCTTCTTCAGAGCAGCACGCTTGTCGGCGTACTTCAGAGCCAGCTTCTTCCGCTTGATGTCGCGGTTGACCATTGAGGTCTTTGCCATTTCTGTATCCTCGACGAATCAGTTACGGAACGGGAACTTGAACGCTGCGAGCAGCGCCTTCGCTTCCGCGTCGGTCTTGGCGGTGGTGGTGATGGCGATATCCATGCCGCGGATCGCGTCGACGGCGTCGAAGTCGATTTCCGGGAAGATGATCTGTTCCTTCACACCCATGTTGTAGTTGCCACGACCGTCGAACGAACGACCCGACACGCCGCGGAAGTCACGCACGCGCGGCAGCGAGATGTTGATCAGGCGATCCAGGAACTCAAACATGGTGTCACGACGCAGCGTGACCTTGCAGCCGATCGGCCAACCGTCACGGATCTTGAACGAAGCCACCGAGACGCGCGACTTGGTGACCACCGGCTTCTGGCCGGTGATCTTGGTCATGTCGGCAACGGCGTTCTCAAGAACCTTCTTGTTGGTCGCAGCTTCGCCCACACCCATGTTCAGGGTGATCTTGACCAGGCGCGGCACTTCCATCGGATTGGTGTAACCGAACTGCTTGGTCAGCGCCGGTACCACTTCTTCCTTGTAAAACTTTTCGAGACGTGAATTCATCGGTCAGTCCTTAGGCGTCGAGCGCCTCACCGCTGGAGCGGAACACACGCAGTTTGCGTCCATCCTCCAGCACCTTGAAGCCAACGCGCTCGCCCTTGCCCGAAGCCGGGTTCAGCACATTCACGTTGGAGATATGGATCGACGCTTCACGCTCGACCACGCCGCCGGCAACGCCTGCCTGCGGGTTCGGCTTGGTGTGGCGCTTGACGATGTTCACGTTGGCGACGATCACACGATCGCCGTCGACGCGGACGACTTCGCCCTGCTTGCCCTTGTCCTTGCCGGTGTTGACGACGACCTGGTCGCCCTTCTTGATACGGTTAGCCATGACTATCTCCTGGCGCTCACAGAACTTCGGGAGCGAGCGAGACGATCTTCATGAACTTCTCGGAACGAAGTTCACGGGTCACCGGTCCGAAGATGCGGGTGCCGATCGGCTCTTGCTTGTTGTTGAGCAGGACCGCAGCGTTGCCGTCGAAACGGATCAGCGAGCCATCGGCGCGACGCACACCCTTGCGGGTACGCACCACGACGGCGTCATACACTTCACCCTTCTTGACTTTGCCGCGCGGGATTGCGTCCTTCACGGTGACCTTGATGATGTCGCCGATGTGGGCATAACGGCGCTTGGAACCACCAAGCACCTTGATGCACATCAGTTCCTTGGCACCGGAATTGTCCGCAGCATCAAGGTAGCTCTGCATCTGGATCATGAGTCAGATCTCCTTATTCAGCCGCACGCGTGATGACTTCCACCACACGCCAGTTCTTGGTCTTGGACATCGGAGCAATCTCGGTCACGCGCACGACATCGCCTTCATTGCAGGCGTTGTCGGCGTCGTGTGCGTGCAGCTTGGTCGAGCGCTTGATGTACTTGCCGTACAACGGGTGCTTGACCTGGCGCTCCACCAACACGGTGACCGTCTTGTCCATCTTGTTGCTGACGACACGGCCTTCGACCGTGCGCAGCGTCTTCTTTTCAGTATTTTCGCTCATCGCAGCCATCCTTACTTCGTGCTGCCGATCAGGTGCTTGACGCGAGCAATCTCGCGACGCACCCGGCGGGTTTCGTGGGTCTTCGGCAGCTGGCCGGTGACCTGCTGCATACGGAGCGAGAACTGCTCCTTACGCAGGTCGGTCAGGTGGGCCTTGAGTTCGTCAGCCGACTTCTCGCGGAGTTGTTTGATGTCCATCAGCGCACCGTCCGGGTTACGAAAGTGGTGGTCACCGAGAGCTTGGCAGCGGCCAGGCGGAACGCCTCGCGTGCCACTTCCTCGGTCACACCCTCGACTTCATAAATCATGCGGCCCGGCTGGATCTGGGCGACCCAGTATTCCACGCCACCCTTACCAGCACCCATTCGGACTTCGATGGGCTTCTTGGTGATCGGCTTGTCGGGGAACACACGGATCCACATCTTGCCGCCGCGCTTGACGTAGCGGCTGATCGAGCGGCGAGCCGCTTCGATCTGACGCGCGGTCAGCTGACCGTGGGCAGTAGCCTTCAGGCCGAACTCGCCGAAGCTGACGGCGTTGGCGCTCCAGCTCAGGCCGTCATTGCGGCCCTTGAACATCTTGCGGTATTTGGTTCGCTTGGGTTGCAACATTGCCGTTACCTCGCTTCACGAGCCGGGCGCGACGGACGGTCACCGCGGTCGCCGCGATCGTTACGATCGTTGCGCGGGCTGTCGTCCTGCTTTTCCTGGCCAACCTGGGAGAAATCAAAGACTTCACCCTTGTAGATCCAGACCTTGATGCCGATGATGCCGTAGGTGGTGCTGGCTTCAGCGAAACCGTAGTCGATATCCGCACGCAGGGTGTGCAACGGCACGCGGCCTTCGCGGTACCACTCCGAACGGGCGATTTCAGCGCCGTTCAAGCGGCCGCCGACGTTGACCTTGATGCCCAGGGCACCCAGGCGCATCGCGTTGCCGACCGAGCGCTTCATTGCGCGGCGGAACATGATGCGGCGCTCCAGCTGCTGCGCGATCGACTCGGCAACCAGCTGTGCGTCCAACTCCGGCTTGCGCACTTCGGTGACGTTGATGTGCGCCGGGACGCCCATCATTTCGCTCACTTCCTTACGCAGCTTTTCGATGTCCTCACCACGCTTGCCGATCACCACGCCCGGACGGGCGGTGTGGATCGTCACGCGAGCCGTCTTTGCCGGACGCTCGATGAGGATCTTGGAGATACCGGCCTGAGCAAGCTTCTTGCGCAGCATCTCGCGAACTTTCAGGTCGGCTGCCAGGTAACCAGCAAACTCGGCCTTGTTGGCGTACCACTTGGAGTTCCAGTCCTTGGAAATACCGAGGCGGATACCAACCGGATGAACTTTATGACCCATGGTCTTTATCCTTTCCGCTTACTTGCCGGCGCCCACAACCACAGTGATGTGGCTGGTGCGCTTGAGGATGCGGGTACCGCGGCCTTTCGCCCGCGCCATGAAACGCTTCAGGGTCGGACCTTCATCAACCATGATGGTCTTGACCTTCAGCTCGTCGACGTCAGCGCCCTGGTTGTTTTCGGCATTTGCGATAGCCGACTCCACCACCTTCTTGATCAGGTGGGCAGCCTTCTTATCCGAAAACTTCAGCAGGTTGACCGCACGCTCGGCCGGCAGACCGCGCACCTGGTCAGCGACCAGACGAGCCTTCTGCGCAGAGATGCGCGCGGAGCGCAGGATTGCTTTCGCTTCCATTGTCATCTCTCCTTACTTGCCCGACTTCTTGTCGCCACCGTGACCCTTGAAGGTCCGGGTGACGGCAAATTCGCCGAGCTTGTGGCCGACCATGTTCTCGTTGACGAGCACTGGAACGTGGTTCTTGCCGTTATGAACGGCGATGGTGACGCCTACCATTTCCGGCAGGATCATCGAACGGCGCGACCAGGTTTTGATCGGCTTCTTGCTGCCCGCAGCGGCCTCCACCTTCTTGACGAGGTGGTGATCGACGAACGGGCCCTTCTTGAGTGAACGTGCCATGGTCGATTAGCCCCTACGATCGCGGACGATGAACTGCTGAGTGCGCTTGTTATGGCGCGTCTTGTAACCCTTGGTCGGAACGCCCCACGGGGTGACCGGATGCGGATTACCCTGGCCGGCCTTGGCTTCACCACCACCGTGCGGGTGATCAACCGGGTTCATGGCCGCACCGCGGACGGTCGGCTTGACACCGCGCCAGCGCTTGGCGCCAGCCTTGCCCAGCTTTTCCAGGTTGTGCTCGTCGTTACCGACTTCACCGATGGTGGCGCGGCATTCGACCGGCACCTTACGCATTTCACCAGAGCGCAGGCGCAGGGTGGCGTAGATGCCTTCACGAGCGACCAGCTGCACGCCTGCACCAGCAGCACGGGCGATCTGGGCGCCCTTGCCCGGCTTCAGCTCGATCCCGTGGACGGTGGTACCGACCGGGATGTTGCGCAGCGGCAGGGTGTTGCCGGTCTTGATCGGGGCGTGAGCGCCCGAGATGACCTGGTCACCAGCCTTCAGGCCCTTCGGGGCGATGATGTAGCGACGCTCGCCGTCGACGTAGCACAGCAGGGCGATATGGGCAGTGCGGTTCGGATCGTATTCGATACGTTCCACGCGTGCCGGAATGCCTTCCTTGTTGCGCTTGAAGTCGATCAGACGGTAGTGCTGCTTGTGACCACCACCCACGTGACGGGTGGTGATGCGGCCGTGGTGGTTACGACCGCCGGACTTGCTCTGCGGCTCCAGCAACGCAGCATGCGGCGCGCCTTTGTGCAGATCAGGAGTGACCACGCGCACGGCCGAACGACGGCCGGGAGAAGTGGGTTTGAATTTCATCAATGGCATGGGATGTACCTCAGGCCTTGGCCGTTACATCGATGGACTGGCCATCGGCGAGACGCACATACGCCTTGCGCCAATCGCCGCGGCGGCCTGCACGGTTACGGAAGGACTTGTTCTTGCCCTTCACGTTCAGCACGTTGACCGACTCGACCTTGACGTCGAACAGCTGCTCAACCGCGGCCTTTACATCGGCCTTGGTGGCTTCGTTCGAAACTTCGAAGACGTATTGGTTGGAGATTTCCTGCAGGCGCGCGGTCTTTTCAGAGACTCGCGGTGCACGCAGCACGCTGAAGATTTTTTCGTTGGCGCTCATGCCAGCCACTCCTCGACCTTCTTGACCGCGTCAGCGGTGATGACGACCGTGTCGGCACCGACCAGCGAAACCGGGTCCAGGCCCTGCACGTCACGCACCTGCACATACGGCAGGTTGCGAGCGGACAGGTACAGGTGCTCGGAAGCTTCTTCGGTGACGATCAGCGGACGCTTGCCCACTTCCAGGCCAGCCAGCTTGGTGGTCAGGGCCTTGGTGCTGGTCGCTTCGACATCGAACGACTCAACGATGGTCAGGCGACCCTGGCGGTTCAGCTCGGACAGGATGGCGCACATGGCGGCGCGATACTGCTTGCGATTGACCTTCTGTTCGAAGCTACGCGGCTTGGCCGCGAAGGTGACACCACCGCCGACGAAGATCGGAGCGGTCAGGGCACCGTGACGAGCGCCACCACCCTTCTGCTTCTTCGACTTCTTGGTGGTACCAGCCACTTCAGAACGCGTCTTCTGTGCCTTGGTGCCCGAACGTGCGGCGTTGCGGTAAGCAACGACGACCTGGTGAACCAGATCTTCGCTGAAATCGCGACCGAACACGGCTTCGGAGACCGAGACCTTGTTGTTGCTACCCGTGATAACGAGTTCCATCGTCATCTCTCCTTATGCCTTGCTAGCCGGACGCACGATCACGTCACCACCGGCTGCGCCAGGCACGGCGCCGCGGATGGCAATCAGACCACGCTCGACATCGACCTTGACCACTTCCAGGTTCTGCGTGCTCTGCTGCACCGAACCCATGTGGCCGGACATCTTCTTGCCCGGGAAAACGCGACCCGGGGTCTGGCGCTGGCCCAAGGAACCCGGCGCGCGATGCGACAGCGAGTTACCGTGGGTTGCATCGCCCATACGGAAGTTGTAGCGCTTGATGGTGCCCTGGAAGCCCTTACCCTTGGTGACGCCCTGGACGTCAACCGTCTGGCCGACTTCAAAGATGTCTGCCTTGATTTCGCCACCGACGGCGAAATCGCCGATCTGTGCGTCTTCAACGCGGAATTCCCACAGGCCACGACCGGCTTCGACCTTCGCCTTGGCGAAGTGACCGGCTTCCGGCTTGTTGACCAGCGCAGCGCGACGAGCGCCGACGGTCACCTGCACGGCGCTGTAGCCGTCGGTTTCGACGGTCTTGATCTGCGCGATGCGGTTCGGGGTTGCTTCAATCAGGGTCACCGGGATGGACTGGCCATCTTCGGTGAAAACGCGGCTCATGCCAGCCTTGCGGCCCACGAAGCCCAACGAATATTTCTTCGTCATGGTCGTAGTCCTCAGGTCAGCTTGATCTGAACGTCGACGCCGGCAGCCAGTTCGAGCTTCATCAGCGCGTCCACGGTCTTGTCGTTGGGGTCGACGATATCGAGCACGCGCTTGTGCGTGCGGGTCTCGTACTGGTCACGCGCGTCCTTGTCGACGTGCGGGGAGACGAGGATGGTGTAACGCTCGATCTTGGTGGGCAGGGGGATCGGGCCACGCACTTGCGCGCCGGTCCGCTTTGCCGTTTCAACGATCTCGCTGGCCGAACGGTCGATCAAACGATGATCAAACGCCTTCAACCGAATTCGGATCTTTTGGTCCGCCATGACGGTATTCCTATGGGTCTAAAGAGCGACAGGTCCGGCCCCTGAGTGTGCCGAACCCCATGAAAACGACGTTTAGCGCCGAAGCACTGCCCGTCGCGCGAATCCTTTCATAACAGCAGGGCGGCCCGGTTTCCCGGCCCGCCCCAGACATGTTCAAACGCACAAAAAACACCCCGTTGAACGGAGTGCCTCCCATGCGACCTGTCCTTGTCTGGCGAATACGAGGTGCGTCCTGCCCCTCTTTTCGCTGGTTGCGGAATTCCCGTAAACGGGCACTTCCGCGAGTGGTCGTGCATTCTGTCAGTATTCTTTTCCTATTGCAACTCACCCCTCTGCCGAGGTATGGGGTGCTTCAGGAAACAGCAGGATTTGCGGGGGTTTCCCGCGTATAAGCGCGTTCCGCCCCTGGCAACCACACCGCCGATGTGCGCGGATACGGATGCCCCGGCTAACTGCGGAATGAATGGCCAGAGGCAGGTGCGGCAGTGAGAAGGCCGGGCAACAGGACTAACGGTACTGCGTCGAGCACCCTACCCCGCCCAAGCCTAGCACCTGTATCGGCTGGAGCCAGGCAAACCCTGAACAGGCTCGGATGTGAATACGCCCGCCCAGCCGCTTCCCTCGGGGAGCAGCATTATCCACGCGGGCGAAGCGGAAGTACAAATCCATCCGTGCCGCAGCCTCAGCCATTCAGATCATCCGGACTTTCCGCGAAAAGCTACCCTCACCCCAACCCCTCTCCCG
>NZ_JBRREC010000100.1:0-17500 GCF_056760015.1 Stenotrophomonas sp. STEN029
GGGGCTGTTGACGGAGAGCCTGAAAGTTCGCCGGGGCATTGCTCCCGGGTGCGCTGCGCTTACCCGGGCTACAGGCCGCGCGCTGCCCGCACGGGACTTTCGCGTTTCCGTTTGAAGCAGCGTGCTGGCCAGGAAGCTCTTGCCGATGTATTGCCGACAAGGAATACGGGCGTGCAAGCAGCGCTTAGGCGGTGAGCCGGTCGCTTGAGCTGAGGCATGTGGTGAGCAAGGGTTGTCAGCATCGATATTGGCAAAGATGCGTTGATGCACGCGGTGCACGCTTCCCTGACTGATTGATTGGGGAGTTATGACGGCGACGGGGACAGTGGTTTCAGTAGTACGCCGATGGGAGCGTGCAATCCGCCTGCCTACTGTCTGCAGGCGGATTGGCGAAAGGGGGCCGGTCCGGAGTGTTCTGCCAGGGTATGGGCGTGTTGAGCAAGCTGGGCATATCGGGTAGGACCGGCGCCGCGCATGCGGCAACTTCCATGCAGAAGGGTTCAACAATGTCATCCATTTCGCGTCGTACGCTTCGCCGTGGGTTCGTGGCAGTTGGCACTGCTTCGCTGTTTCCCCTGCTGTTGTGCAAGTCGGCCTTGGCCGGCGAAGTGCACCTTGCAGGCCTGGACTCCGCACCTGCGCATCAACGCTTCATCGTCAAGCTCCGCCCGGACATGACTCGGATTGAAAGCAAGGTCGCGCTGGGCAACGCCTTGGCCTCTGCCGCACGTGCGCTGCCGGTGCGCGCAGGCAAAACAGGCACCCTGCAGCACCTGCGCCGGTTGGCGGTTGGTGCGGACGTGGTGCAGGTGGATACCCCGCTGGATCGCATCGAGGCGCAAGCGCTGATGCATCGTTTGGCTGCCGATCGCAATGTCGACCATGTCGAGCTTGATCGACGCCACACCATAGCTGCCATCCCGAACGACCCGCGGTTCGGCGAGCAATGGGGGCTGTCCGGAACCTATGGCATCAACGCCACCGAGGCTTGGGAAAATGCGAGCGGGGCGGGTGTGGTGGTGGCGGTACTGGATACCGGTATTGCCAGCCACAGCGACCTGAATGCCAATGTTCTGCCTGGCTATGACTTCATTGATGATATCGAGGTGGCCAATGATGGCGATGGTCGAGATGACGATGCAAGCGACCCTGGGGACTGGGTGACGGCCAACCAATGTGGTGGCAGCCACGGCGCGCAGAACTCCAGTTGGCATGGTACCCACGTAGCCGGCACCATCGCTGCAGTGGCCAACAACAGCAAGGGTGTGGCCGGCGTTGCACCTGGCGCCAGGATCGTACCGGTACGCGTGCTGGGTCGCTGTGGTGGCTATACCTCGGATATTGCCGATGCCATTGTCTGGGCCGCTGGCGGACACGTGCCCGGCGTACCTGCAAATGCCAATCCGGCAGAGGTCATCAATCTCAGCCTTGGCGGTGCTGGTACCTGTGGCAGCACCATGCAGAACGCGATCAACAGCGCGACAGGCAAGGGCGCGACCCTGGTCATTGCGGCTGGCAACAGCAACAGCAACGTGGGCAATGCCTCGCCTGCCAACTGCAACAATGTCATCGCGGTTGCTGCCAGTGACAGCGCTGGCAAACGTTCGGTCTGGAGCAGCAGCCAGCAGTCAAACCATGGCCCACTGGTGGACGTCGCAGCGCCGGGCAGCTCCATTCTCTCCACGCTCAACAATGGCAGCAAGGGGCCGGCGGGCGAGAGCTACGCCTCCTATGGTGGAACCTCGATGGCGGCGCCGCATGTGGCTGGCGTGGTGGCGCTGGTGCAGCAGGTATCCAATCCCGTGCGTACGCCAACGGAGATTGAAGCCTTGATCAAGGCGACGGTGAGTCCTTTTCCAGCTGCACCTGACCGGGATATCGGCGCCGGCATCGTCAATGCGCAAGCGGCTGTGGCCGTAGCCTTGGGTGGCCCGCTGCCACCGGAGCCGGAGCCAGACCCTGCGACTGAGCTGGAGAATGATGTGGCGCTGGCCGGCTTGGCAGGCAGCAAGGGTAGCAACCGTTATTACAGCGTGCGGGTACCTGCGGGGGCATCGAATCTACTGATCAGCATTGCCGGAGGCAATGGCGACGCGGACCTGTACGTGCGCGCTACCAGTCGTCCCACCGCCTCCACCTACGATTGCCGTCCGTTCAGTGCAGGCAATGCCGAGAGTTGCAGCATTCCCGTTCCTGTAGCGGGCACTTACCACGTCATGCTGACCGGCTACTCGGCGTACTCGGCCGTGCGTTTGAAGGCGAGTTGGGGGCTGCTGCCGGCGCAGACCTATAGCAGCAGCGAGGGGCTGGACATACTCGACAACGACACGGTGGAAAGTGCGATCAACGTATCCGGGCGTACCGCCAACGCACCGGCAGCCACCCCGGTAACGGTGGATATCAGCCATAGCTGGCGGGGCGACCTGAAGGTGGAGCTGCTCGCGCCTGGCGGCCGCGCCTATCTGCTGAGCAACTACGAAGGAGGCAGTGCCGATGACATCAAGCAGACCTTCGAGGTCGATCTGTCCAGGGAGGCCTTGAATGGCGCCTGGAGGCTGCGCGTCAACGACAAGGCCAGTGGTGATACCGGGCGACTGAATGGCTGGTCGATCACCTTCTAGTGCAAGGCAACGCCCGTCAGCGTGGATGGGGCCGGTGCTGTCGCCGGACGCATGCCGGTGAGGGCACTCAGTCCTCGCAGATATCGGCGCAACTGGCCTGCAGAACCTGCAAGGCGTCGGCCGGGGCGATATCCAGCAGCAGGCCGCGTTGGCCCGCGTTGATATACAGCGTGTCGTGCTGCGCGGCGCTGGCGGCGAACACCACCTTGGCCGGCCGCTGCTGTGCAAAAGGACTGATGCCGCCGACCTTGTAGCCGCTGCGCTTTTCGGCTTCGGGGATATCCATCATCTGCGCGTGCTTGCCGCCGCAATGGGCGGCAAGCTTCTTCAGTGACAGGCGCTGATCGGAGGGAATCACCGCGATCAGCGGCTGCTTGTCCACCCACGCCATCAGCGTCTTGAACATACGCTGCGGGGCAATGCCCAGCGCCTGCGCTGCCGCCAGCCCCTTGCTGTCGACATCGGCCGAATAGTCATAGGCATGCACGCCATGGGCGATGCCTGCCTTGTCCAATGCGGCGGTGGCGCGGGTGCTTTTTGCCACTTACAGCGATTCGAAGCGGTTGGCGTCGACGTTCTTGCGGACCTTCTCCGGATTCCAGATGCGGCCGTTCATGGCGATGTAGACGCCTTCCGGCAGCGACTGCACCGCGCCGATCGCGCAGCCGATGTTGAACTCGGCATCGGAACCGCGGAAACGTGCCGGGCTGAGCGCGCCGGTCATCACGATGGTCTTGCCGGGGATGGTCGCCAGCACCTTGCCGGTGGCGACCATCGAGTCGGTGCCGTGGGTGACCAGTACGTGGCGGGTTGGCTGCGCGGCGATGGTGGCGCGGATCAGTTCGCGGTCGTCGTCGCTGATGTGCAGCGAGTCCTTGCGCAGGATCGGGATCACATTGAAACGGAAGGTCACGCCCAGCTCGCGCAGGATCATACCGATCTGCGGATCACCGATCTGGTAATCGGACTTGTCGTCGAAGTAGATCTTGTCGATCGTGCCACCGGTGGTGACGATCAGGAGTTCTTCCATCATTGCGGTAAATCCTTGCGGTGACTGCCAGCGGCACGGGCCGCGATGCTGCGAATGATAATGCCGCAGGCTGCGCCGGGCCACGTCAGGTCACATAGGTAGAGCCGAACCATGCTCGGCTGGGGCTTGCCCAGGACCGGATCAGCTGTGGTTGTGGGAGCGGCGTAAGCCGCGAAGCCGGTGGCCCATCGGATCACCAGCTTGCCTGCAGTTTCGGTGATGTCAGCTTCGCGGCTGGCGCCGCTCCCCCAAACTGTGGATTGTCGGTAACGCCCCAGCCGAGCATGGCTCGGCTCTACAGGGGGGGCGGTAACGCCCCAACCGGGCTGGGGCTACCGGGCTTTCTTGGCCGCAAAACGGGCGCGCATGCCGGGAACGCTGACCAGGGCCACGATCAGCAGCGCCAACAGGATCTCAACCCACGCGTAGAGTGCGGTCTCGCGGTGGCTCCAGGCGCTCATCACGCCGTGGCTGAACCAGAACAGCGCCAATACCCCTGCCCAGAAGCGCGCGACCGCGCGCTGTGCCAGTACGCCCAGTAGCAACAGTACCGGCGGCGCCACGAACACCAAGGCCACTGCCAGCAGGTGGCGGTCGGCGCGGAACCACCACGCATACAGGCCGGCCAACAGCGCCAATGCCAAGGCCAGGATCAGGTCGCGGCTGCGGCCGCTCATTGCGCCAGGCGCCGGGCGATATCGGCCACCCGTCGGCCCAATGCCCGCGCCAGCACCGCCTCATCGTCGGTGGGTTGCGGATCATCCTGGCTGCCGGCTACATGGCTGGCGCCATATGGCGTGCCGCCGCTGCTGGTGTGACTCAGTGCCGGCTCGGTGAAGGGGATGCCGACGATCAGGCAGCCGTGGTGCAGCAGCGGCAGGTGCATCGACAACAGCGTCGATTCCTGGCCGCCATGCATCGAGGCGGTGGAAGTGAATACCGCCGCCGGCTTGCCGGCCAACGTGCCGTTCACCCATTCCGCGCCCAGGCCGTCGAGGAAGTGCTTGACCGGCGCGGCCATGTTGCCGAAGCGGGTAGGGCTGCCGAGCACGATGCCATCGCATTCGGCCAGATCGGCGATGTCCACATAGGGGGCGCCGTCCTCTGGTACTGGCGGGGCACTGGTCTGGGTGACGGCGGCGACCGGTGGCACCGTGCGCAGGCGGGCGCTCATGCCCGGCACCTCGCCGATACCGCGGGCGATCTGCCGCGCCAGCCGGGCCACCGAACCGCCACGGCTGTAGTAAAGCACCAGGATTTCCGCCATCGCAGCATTCGCTCACTCTTACAGGAACCGGCAGTATCAACGATGCGGGCCGCGCTTTGCATCGGGTACCCTTGCCGAATGGAACCTTTGGATTCACTCAACCTATGGATGGAGCGCCTGCGTGACCGGGCGCGCAACGTCAGCTTCGGTCGCTTCCTGTGGAAGCGCTTCCTCGACGACCGTCTGTTCCAGGCCGCCGGTTCGCTGGCCTACACCACGGTGTTCGCACTGGTGCCGTTGGCGATTGTCGTGTTCGGGGTGCTGTCGGCGTTTCCGATGTTCGATCGTTGGAGCGAGGCGCTGAGCGACTATGTGTTCTCCAATTTCGTGCCCTCGGCGGCACGTGCGGCCGAAGGCTATCTGAAACAGTTCTCGGCCAGCGCCGGGCAGCTGACCGCTGCCGGTTTCCTGGCCTTGGTGGTGTCGTTGCTGATCACCCTCAACAGCGTCGAGCAGACCTTCAACCGGATCTGGCGGGTGGCTTCGGCGCGGCCGCAGCTGACCCGCTTCCTGGTCTATTGGACGGTGTTGACCCTGGGCGCCTTGCTGGCCGCCGCCTCGTTGGCGATCTCGGCCAAAGTGTTGTCGCTGCCCTTGTTCGGCACCACCGAGGGCCGCTGGCTGGCCGATCTTGGCCTGCGCCTGACACCGGTACTGATCGAATTTGTCTGCGTGGTGCTGATCTACCGGGTAGTGCCACACCACACGGTGAAGTGGCGCCACGCCATTCCAGGCGCGCTGCTCGCGGTGCTGATGCTGGAGCTGGTGAAGTGGGGCATGGGCCTGTACCTGGGCAGCTTCCAGTCCTATCAGAAGCTCTATGGCACGGTGGCCTTCGTGCCTATCCTGTTGCTGTGGATCTACCTGAGCTGGGTGTCGGTACTGCTGGGCGCGTCACTGGCCTCGTCGATCGCCGCCTTCCGCTATCAACCAGCGGCAATGCGGCTGCCGCAGGGCTGCGAACTCTATGGCCTGCTGCGTCTGCTGGGACGTTTCCGCGAGGCGCGGCAGCGAGGGCAGGGGCTGGATGAAGACCAGCTGTTGCTGCTGGAACCCATGCTCACCGACTCCCTGCTGCAGCAGTTGCTGGAGCAGATGGAAGCTATTGGCGTGCTGCGCCGTGACGAGCGTGGCGAATGGTTGCTGGCGCGCGACCTGGACGGCATCAGTCTGCATGAACTGTACGAAAGCGCGCAGCTGCGAATTCCCGCCGCCGAGGAATACCTGCCGATGCGCGAGGACAGCCTCGGGCAAGCGGCCTGCAATGCCCTGGATCAACTACGTCTGCCGTTGCGCGAACTGCTCAAGCGCCGTGTGGATGACATCTATGTAGAGCGCGGAGAGAGTCGATGATCAAGAAGTTTGTTCCCGTCGCGCTGCTGGCGCTGGCCCTGGCAGCGTGCAAGCCCGAGCAGGCACCTGTCGCCGCACCGGCTGCCGCACCCGAGACACCGGCCGCGCCCGAGACGACCCAGCCCGGCGTGGTCCAGCAGACGGTGGAAGTGCCGCAGCTGCAGGTGCCAACCGTGGATGGCAAGACCTATGACCTGGCCAGTCACCGTGGGCAGTGGGTGGTGGTGAACTTCTGGGCCACCTGGTGCGCGCCCTGCCTGCAGGAAATGCCGGAGTTGTCGGCGCTGCATGCCATGCGCAGCAATGTGGAAGTGGTTGGCCTGGCCTATGAGGACATCGAGCTGGACGAGATGCAGGCCTTCCTGAAGGAGCATCCGGTGGCCTATCCGATCGCCATCATCGACACCTTCAGCCCACCCAAGGATTTCGCGACGCCGCGTGGCTTGCCGATGACCTACCTGATCGGGCCGGACGGCAAGGTCGCCAGGCAGTTCCTGGGGCCGGTGAATGCGCAGGAGATCGAGCAGGCGATTGTGGCTGCCGGGGGTAAGGCGGTTTAAAGGGTTCGCTGCGCGAAAGGGAGGGGGCTGTTCTCGGCATCTGTCAGATGGCCGCGGTGCCGCTGCTACTCCCTCCCCTTCGCGCAGCGAAGGGGAGGGTTGGGGAGGGGTAGCTTTTCAGCTCTTCGCGCAATCCCAGCTTCGCGGCTTGCGCCGCTCCTGCAGCATCGCTGGGAATGCCGTTGCCGAGCATGGCTCGGCACTACGAGCCGCTCTCCCGTTCACGGGAGAGGGGTTGGGGTGAGGGCAGCCTTTGGGGCATTGCCGGGAAAGCTCCTGCCGAGCATGGCTCGGCACTACATGGTGCTGGACGTGCGCTTTGGCTTGGCGGCTTCTTCATCCACAACGAACGGGGTAATCGGCTTTACCACGCCGTACCTCTCCTTCTTGGGCTTGCCTGGCAGCGGTGGCAGTTCGACCACCGGTTCGTCGATGTGGGTATCCGGCAGGCGATCCAGCAGGTCGCGTATCAGGGTCAGGCGGCCGCGTTTCTGGTCATTGAAGTCCACCAGCGTCCACGGCGCCTGTGTGGTGTGGGTGGCTTCCAGCATGGCTTCGCGGGCCTGCGTGTAGGCGTTGTATTCCTGCCGCGATTTCAGATCGATCGGTGACAGTTTCCAGCCCTTGAGCGGGTCATCGCGGCGCTCGGCAAAGCGCTTTTCCTGCTGCCCCTGGTCCACGCACAGCCAGTACTTGAACAGCAGGATGCCATCGTCGATCAGCAGTTTCTCGAACGCGGGAGCCTGTTTGAGGAAGTCTTTGTACTGTGCATCGGTGCAGTAGCCCATCACCTTTTCAACGCCAGCACGGTTGTACCAGCTGCGGTCCATCAGCACGATCTCGCCGGCGGCGGGCAGGTGTGCGATATGGCGCTGGAAATACCACTGACTGTCTTCCCGTTCGCTGGGCTTGGGCAAGGCCACCACCCGGCACTGGCGTGGGTTGACGTGCTTGGCGATGTCCTGGATGACGCCACCCTTGCCGGCGGTATCGCGGCCTTCGAACAGCACCAGCACGCGCTGCCCGCAGTGCTGGGCCCAGCGGGCCATGTTGGCCAGTTCCAGCTGCATCGGTTCCAGCAATGCTTCGTACTGTTTGCGCTTGAGCTTGCCCATGGTCACTCCTTGTGGAGTGCCGAGCCTAACCCAATCGCATGTCAGTCAATGTCAGCGCCACGCCAGCCGTGGCTGCCGGCCAGCTGCTGCAGCAGCTGGGTCAGGTCGCTGGCGAAGCCGGCCATGTCGAACAGGCTGCTACGCTCGCGGGCTTCGGCCAGCCGCTGGCGCGTGGCCTGCAGGGCGGCAGTATCGTTGCCCAGTGCAATTGCCTTGGCGATGAAGGTCTGGTCGCCGGTGACATTCATGTCATCCATGCCGAGGTGATGGTTGAGGCTGCCCGCCACCCGCGCGGCAAACGTGTTTCCGGGCGCAGTCAACACCGGGCAGCCAGCCCATAGCGCGTCGGAGGCGGTGGTGTGGGCGTTGTACGGATGTGTGTCCAGGAACAGATCGGCATGCTGGTAGCGGGCCAGATACTGCGGATGCGGCAGTTTGCGCATGAACACCAGGCGGGCTGGATCCACGCCGCGCTGACGGGCGACGTCCTGCAGGCGCTGATCCGCCTTGCCTGGGCCGGACAGCAGCCACAGCACGCTGCCGGGCACGCCCAGCAGCACCTGCAGCAGGCGCTCCACACTGCGCGGGTTGAGCTTGTAACTGTTGTTGAAGCAACAGAACACCACGCCGGCTTCCGGCAGGCCACAGTCGCCGCGCGACGGTGGCGACTGAACAATGCGGGTGTTGTCCGAAGGCTGGAAGGCGCGCGGCAGGCGCAGCACCCTTTCGCTGAAGCCTGATTCCAGCGCCGATGGCAGCACGAATCCATCGGCGACGACGTAGTCGATCCACGGCGCGCCGGACGTGCCGGGGTAGGCCAGCCAGTTCAACTGCAGCGGAGCAGGGCGCATGGCCAGTACTTCGGGTGTGCCGCCGCCACCCCAGCCACGCAGGTCGAACAATAGATCGATGCCGGTGTTGCGTATGCGCTGGGCTATCGCCACATGCGGCTGGCCGCTGACGTCGTGCAGTTGCCCGGCAGCGGCCTGCAGGCGTTGGCGGATGCTGCTGCCATCGTCGCGGTTGAGTGCAAACAGGTGGACCTGCAATTGCGGCTGCGCGTGCAGCTGCTCGAGCAGGGCGACCGTCAGCAGCCCGGTCGGGTGCGCGCCGAAGCCGTTGGAAAGAAAGCCGACGCGCAGCGCGCCGTGTGCACGCACCTGCGTTGCAGGCAGGCGCGGAATGGCTTGGGCAAGCACGCCGGCACGTTGTCGCGCACAGGCCAGTTGTTCGGCGGCACTGGCATCCTCGCTGAGGAAGGCGAAGGGCTCCACGGCGGGATTGCCTTGCACTACCGCGCGCCGCACTTGTTGCGAGAGCGCATCGATATCGCGCCAGTCGCAGAGCCGGCGCTGCCAGTTCAGGCGCTGTGCGGCCATATAGGCCTCGTCCGGTGCCAGCGCATGCGCGCGTCGATAGGCGTCGGCGGCGGCTTCGGGCTGGTTGGCATCTTCCAATACGTGTCCCAGCCACAAGGCCATGCCGGGGTGCTGCGGAGCGAGCTGGCAGGCCTGCTGCAGCAGTGCGGCGGCTTCGTCGTGCCTGCCTTGCATCCAACGGGCGCGCCCGAGCCGGGCGAGGGCTTCGGGGTGTTGTGGACGCAGCTGCAGTGCTCTGGATGCAGCTGTTTCACCTGCACGCACATCGCCCGCGCCAAGTTCTGCGTCGGCCAGCATCACCCAGGCGATGAAGTCACCGGGCTGGCGGGTGACGGCATTGCGGAGCTGGTCGCGTTCGTTGAGGGCGTTGGTCATTGTGCTTGCTTTGCTCCCTCCCTTGCGCGTAGGGCTGGGGAGGGGTGGTTTTTGATTTTGCTCTGGGCTGGTGATTAAGGCCAAATCCAGAGGCAGCAGCCAAAGCCAAAGCCAAAGCCAAAGCCAAAGCTCCCCCTCCCCAGCCCTCCCCTATGCTTCGCATAAGGGAGGGAGCAAAGCAGGTGCTGCGTGCTGGAGGGGGTTACGTCCCTTCAGCCAAACGTGCCAGCTCATCGACCTGGTGTTCGTGCTGCAGGCGTGCGATCAGGTCGTCGAGGCCGCCTTCGATGATGTTGGGCAGGTCGTACAGGGTCAGGCCTTCGACGCGGTGGTCGGTGATGCGGCCCTGCGGGAAGCTGTAGGTGCGGATGCGCTGGCTGCGGTCGCCACTGCCTACCTGCAGGCGGCGCGACTCGGCCTGGGCTGCGGCCTGCTTGCTGCGCTCGGCATCCAGCAACTGCGCCTTCAGCCGCTTCATCGCCTTGTCGCGATTGGCGTGCTGGCTGCGCTCGGTCTGGCATTCCACCACCACGCCGGTGGGGACGTGGGTGATGCGGATCGCTGACTCGGTCTTGTTGACGTGCTGGCCGCCGGCGCCGGAGGAACGGAACGTGTCCACCTTCAGATCCGCCGGGTTGATCACCACGTCTTCGACATCGTCGGCTTCGGGGATGATCGCCACCGTTGCTGCCGAGGTGTGGATGCGGCCCTGCGATTCGGTGGCCGGCACGCGCTGCACACGGTGCGTGCCGGATTCGAACTTCAGCTTGGAGTAGGCGCCGCGGCCAACCACGCGTGCCACGATCTCCTTGTAGCCGCCATGTTCGCCGGGGTTATCGGATTCGATTTCCACCTTCCAGCCCTGGCGCTCGGCATAGCGGGCGTACATGCGGAACAGGTCGCCGGCAAAAATCGCTGCCTCGTCGCCGCCGGTGCCGGCGCGCACTTCCAGGAACAGGTTGCCTTCATCGCGCGGGTCACGCGGCACCAGCAGCAGCGCCAGTTCCTCGTCCAATGCCTGCAGGCGGGCCTGGGCAGCGCTGATTTCTTCCTCGGCCAGCTCGCGCAGTTCCGGGTCGTTGCGCATGGCTTCGGCCGAGGCCAGGTCTTCCAGCGCACGGGTTTCGTTCGCCAATGCAGTGGCGATGGGTTCCAGTTGCGAGAACTCACGGGAAAAATTGCGGAAACGCTCGTTGTCGGCGACCACATCGGGGTCGGAAAGCAGGCGTTCCAGTTCTTCTCGGCGCTCGGCCAGTGCCAGCAGCTTACGGCGCAGGGTCGGCGTCATCATTCCTCGCAGCGGGGTGGTGATACCCGGGGGTGGCCGGGAACAGGCGCTCGGCGGCGCGGGTGAGATCGGTATCGCCATCCTGCGCGGCTTGGCGCAGGGCGGCGGTGGGTGGATGCAGCAGGCGGTTGGTCAGGCCGTGCGCCAACTGCTCCAGTACTTCGTCGGGGAGTTTGCCATGGGCCAGCTGTTGCCGGGCCTTGGCCAGCAATTCGGCGCGGGTGGCCTCGCCGAACGCGCGCAGTTGCCGGATCGGCGCCTGCAGGCGAGTGGCGCGCAGGTTCTCCAGGTAACGGGTGACCTGCAGGTCGATGATGGATTCGGCCTCGGCGGCGGCCTCGCGGCGGCCGCGGCGGTTTTCTTCCACGGCCCGCTCCAGGTCATCCACGGTGTACAGGTAGGCATCGGCCAGCGTGCCAACCTCGGCGTCGATATCGCGCGGCACGGCCAGGTCGAACAGCAGCATCGGCTTGTGCCGGCGCAGGCGCAGCGCGTTGGCGACCTGGCGGTGCAGGATCACCGGCTCGCGCGCGGCGGTGGCCGAGAACACCACGTCGGCTTCGCCCAGATGGCGCTCCAGCTCGGTCAAGGGCAGCGCCACGCCGCCGTGCCGGCTGGCCAGGTCCTGGGCATTGGCCAGGGTGCGGTTGGCGATGAGCAGGCGCTTCACCTTGGCATCGCTCAGATGCTTGGCGACCAGCTCCATGGTTTCGCCGGCACCGACCAGCAGCACGGTGGATTCATCCATGCGCGCAAACGAGTCCTGCGCCAGCCGCACCGCGGTGGAAGCCACCGAGATTGGATTGGCGCCGACGCGGGTGTCGGTGCGGGCACGCTTGGCCACGGAGAAGGTCTGCTGGAACAACCGGTCCAATTGTTGCCCGATTGCGCCGCTGTCGTGGGCCAGCGCCCAGGCATCTTTCACCTGGCCCAGGATCTGCGGCTCGCCCAGCACCATCGAGTCCAGGCCAGTTGCGACCCGGAACAGATGGCGCACGGCCTCAGCGTCGCTGTGCTGGTAGAGGTAGCCCTGCAGGCTGCCGGCGTGGTGCTCCAGCCAGTGGCTCAAGGCCTTGCTGTCCTCGGCAACGGCATACAACTCGGTGCGGTTGCAGGTGGACAGCAGCACCGCCTCGGCCAGTTGCGGGGTCTGCCGCAATGAATCCATCGCGCGCGGCAGGGCGTCTCCGCCAAAGGCAGCGCGTTCGCGCAGTTCTACCGGCGCAGTCTGGTGATTCAGTCCGAGCACCCACAGGGTCATCTGTTCAGTTGCTTGCGATAAGCTGCTGGCTGTTGAAGGCCGCCATTTTACGGCCCGGTTGCGTCAGATGCCCGTATTCAATCGCATATGCACCGTTCTGTTGCTTTCCCTGCCGGTTTTTCCGGTGCTGGCGGCCCCGGTTGCGCCGGTCCAGGCGCCATTGGCGGCCGAAGGCCTGCCGCTGACCCCGGTGCTGGCCGGCGAATTCTCGCTGCAGGCCGGCAAGTTGCCCGATGCCGCCCGCTGGTATCTGCAGGCGGCCCAGGAAGCCAAGGGCGACGTGGGCCTGGCTGAACGCGCCACCCGCATCGCCATGCTGGCCGATGATGCCGACCGAGCCGAACAGGCGCTGGCGCTGTGGGCGCAGCGTGACCCTGGTTCGGTCGCGGTGCGCGGCACCCGTGGTGCGCTGGCCATGCGCAATGGCGATGCCAGGCTGGCCCGCAAGGAGTTGTTGGCGGTGCTGCGCTCTGCTGAGCCGCGCGCCTGGCGCTATGCGCTGCTGGCGCTGGCTACTGGTGGCCGCGACCCGGCGGTGCCGGCACAGGTGCTGGGCATGCTGGTGGACGCCAATGCGATCCCCAATGATCTGGAGGCCTGGCAGGAGTTCGGCAGGCTGGCCCTGCGCATGGAGCGGCCGGAGTTGTCGCGGCGCATGGTCGGCGAGGTGGTCCGGCGCTTCCCGGACGAGCCGCGGGTGGCGCTGTTGCATGCCTCCCAACTCAACCAGGCCGGCAAGAAGGACGAGGCGCTGGCCCTGCTAAAGGGCATCGAGCCCAGGGCCGAGAAGGACGAGGAGCTGCGTGGTGCGTTGGCCATCGCCTATGACACGCTGGGTGAAACCGCCGCAGCCGAGCATGTGCTGTCGATAGGTGAGCAGAACCTGCAGAGCTGGGGCATGCGTGCCTCGCTGCTGGCCAAGCAGAAGGACGATGCGGGCCTGTTGGCGCTGTATCAGGACATCGCGGCCAAGGCCAGCAAGCCTGATCCCGACCAGCGCCTGCTGCTGGGCAAGATCGCCGAGTACCTGAAGCGCTACCAGGAAGCCGTGGATTGGTATCACGGCGTGCCCGGTGGCGAGCATCGCGGTGAGGCCCAGCTGCGTGCGGTCAATGCGCTGCACCTGATGGGCGACAAGGCGCGCGCTGCCAAGGAAGTGCAGTCGATCCAGGCCGATGCCTCGCTTGACGACGATGTACGCCGTGACGCCTATCTGCTCGAATCCGAGCTGCAGCTGCGTGATGGCGAAACCAAGGCCGAGTTCGATGTGCTGGCCCGTGGCCTGGCTGCGTTCCCGGATGACAGTGCCTTGCTGTACGCCCGCGCGCTGGCCTGGGAGCGCAACGACAATGTGCCGCGCGCCGAGGCTGACCTGCGCAAGGTGCTGGTGGCCGAGCCGGAGAACGTGGCGGCGCTGAACGCGCTGGGCTACACCTTGGCCGACCGCACCCAGCGCTACCAGGAGGCATTGGATCTGATCGACCGTGCGCGCGTCGCCGAGCCGGACAATGCGGCCATCGTCGACAGCTATGGCTGGGTGCTGTATCGGCTGGGTCGCAACGACGAGGCGCTGGTGCATCTGCGCCGCGCCTGGGGCTTGAACAAGGACCCGGAAATCGCCGCGCATGTGGGCGAGGTGCTGTGGGTGCTGGGGCAGAAAGACGAAGCCCGGCGCTACTTCGACGAGGCCCGCAAGTTGGATCCGGATAACCGCGCACTGCAGCGTGCGATCGAAAAGTTGGGTGTATGAACGTAATGATGTGGCGGGCGCCGTTGGCGCTGCTGGTGGTAGGCACGCTCGCGGCCTGTGGTTCGGTGCCCAAGCGCCAGGCGGCGCCGGTAGCGGCTGAAGTAGCGCAGGTGTCGGCGCAGGCACAGGCGGCGGAGCAGCAGCGGCAAACCGCCTTGCGGGCGCAGCCGGACTGGTCGTTCCAGGGCCGGGTGGCGATCAGCAAGGGGCGCAACGGCGGCAACGGCCGGATCGACTGGCTGCAGCAGGGGCCTGTCTATCAGGTCAGCCTGGCTGCACCAGTGACTCGCCAGAGCTGGCAACTCAGTGGTGGTGAGCCCGGCCAGGCGGTGCGTCTGGAGGGACTTGATGGCGGGCCGCGCACGGCCGATGACGCCGGCCAGCTGCTGTTGCAGGCCACTGGCTGGGAAATCCCGGTCGCCCAGCTGGCCGACTGGGTGCGTGGTCTGCCAAGTGCGGGCGCAAGCCCGGAGCACCTCGGCTTTGACGCCGAAGGCCGGCCACGGGTACTGCGCCAGCAGGGCTGGCAGGTGGATTACCTGGACTGGTACCCGGCCGAGGCCGGGCGTCCGTCGCTGCCGCGCCGGATCGAGGCGGTCAATGGCGATGCCAAGGTCCGCCTGATCGTGGATGAATGGGGTGCGGACGCGCCATGACTGCCGTTGTTGACGAAGCGGGCTGGTCGTACTGGCCGGCCCCGGCCAAGTTGAACCTGTTTCTACATATCACCGGCCGTCGCGCGGATGGCTACCACGTGCTGCAGACCGTATTCCGGCTGCTGGATTGGGGCGATCGCATCGGGCTGCGTCTGCGTGAAGATGGTCAGGTGCATCGGCACGGGCCATCGGTGGCTGGTGTAGCCGAGGCTGATGATCTGGTGGTTCGTGCGGCCATCGCGCTGAAAAATGCCACCAATTGCGGCAAAGGTGTCGATATCCGGGTCGAAAAGCGGATCCCTGCCGGTGGCGGCTTTGGCGGTGGCTCATCCGATGCGGCAACCGTGCTGGTGGCGCTGAATGCGCTATGGGGCACTGGTCTGGACGAGGACGCGCTGGCTGCACTTGGTGTCAGCCTAGGCGCCGATGTACCGGTATTCGTGCGCGGGCGCAGCGCCTGGGCCGAAGGTGTGGGCGAATTGCTGACGCCGATGGAATTGCCGGAAGCATGGTATTTGCTGGTGGATCCGGGCGTTCATGTGCCCACGGCTGAACTTTTCCGTTCACAGCATTTGACGCGGGATGCCAAGCCCGTGAAAATAGCGGACTTCGCTTCCGGGACCGTCCTCGGAAATGCGTTCGAGCCGGTACTACGGCGCCAGGAACCTGCCATCGAGGCGACGTTCCAGGCCTTGTCAGGTATTGGTCGGGCACGACTCACGGGGTCGGGAAGCGGTTGTTTCGTCGAGTTCGCCACGCGCGCTGCTGCAGAGCAGGCCTTGGCGGAGTTGCCGCCGCAACTGCGAGCATGGGTAGCTGCGGGTGTTGATCGCTCGCCACTGCTGGATGCGCTGGATACGACGGGAATTGTTTGATGCAGGGGCGTCGCCAAGAGGCCCAAGGCACCAGGTTTTGATCCTGGCATTCGTAGGTTCGAATCCTACCGCCCCTGCCACACACTCCCAACGCTGTAAGCGCAATGGATGTGCGCCAGTCACACCTGCGCCATCACTGCAGTACTCACGTTTCCATTTGCTACTCGCCCCCGCCCGAGAGAGCTGTCATGCAAGATTCCCCGAACCTGCTGGTCTTTTCCGGCAATGCCAATAAACCTCTTGCACAGAGCATCTGCAAGGAACTCGGGGTTAGGCCGGGCAAGGCGCTGGTTTCCAAGTTCTCCGACGGTGAAGTACAGGTCGAGATCCAGGAAAACGTGCGCAAGCAGGACGTTTTCGTCGTTCAGCCGACCGGTGCTCCCAGCGCCGAGAACCTGATGGAACTGCTGGTGATCATCGACGCGCTCAAGCGCGCGAGCGCCGCATCCGTCACCGCGGTGGTGCCGTACTTCGGTTACGCCCGCCAGGATCGCCGCATGCGCTCCTCGCGCGTGCCGATCACCGCGAAGGTTGCTGCAAAGATGTTCTCGGCCGTGCATACCGACCAGATCCTCACGGTCGACCTGCACGCCGATCAGATCCAGGGTTTCTTCGACATGCCGGTCGATAATGTCTATGCGTCGCCGCTGCTGCTGGCCGACATCTGGCGTGTCTACGGCACCGACAACCTGATCGTGGTCAGCCCGGACGTCGGCGGCGTGGTACGCGCCCGCGCCGTGGCAAAGCGCCTGGATGATGCCGACCTGGCCATCATCGACAAGCGCCGTCCGCGTGCCAACGTCGCCACCGTGATGAACATCATCGGTGACGTCGAGGGCAAGACTTGCGTGATGGTCGACGACATCGTCGACACCGCCGGCACCCTGTGTGCTGCCGCTGCCGCTCTCAAGGCGCGCGGTGCACTGAAGGTCGCCGCGTACTGCACCCACGCCGTGCTCTCGGGCCCGGCGGTGGACAATCTGAACAACTCCCAGCTCGACGAGCTGGTGGTGACCGACACGATTCCGCTTTCCGAAGTGGCCCGCGTCTGTCCCAAGATCCGCCAGATCAGCGTGGCCGAAATGCTGGCCGAGACGATGCGTCGCATCGCCTTCGGTGAGTCGGTCAGCTCGATGTACGTGGATTGATGCATCCGGTCCCCGGCTTGCCGGGGATCATCACGGGCTCTTCTGGTCGCGGAAGAGTCTTTACGCAACGCCGCGAGGCGATGCAACAACCTAGAGTAGTCAACAATGGCAAATTCCCACGAAATCAAAGTCGCCCGTCGTGACGTGCAAGGTCAGGGTGCGAGCCGCCGCCTGCGTCACGAAGGCGTGGTCCCGGGTATCGTTTACGGTGGTGACAAGGAGCCGGTGAAGGTCCAGTTCAACCACAACGAAATCTGGCTGGCCCAGTTCAACGATTGGTTCTACTCGTCGATCATCGACCTGAACCTCGACGGCACCATCCACAAGGTGCTGCTGCGTGACATGCAGCGTCACCCGTACAAGCAGCTGGTCATGCACCTGGATTTCCAGCGCGTGAACGAAAATGAAGTGCTGCACGCTTCGGTGCCGCTGACCTTCATCAACGAAGACACCTCGCCGGCTGGCAAGGCTGCCGACGTGCTGGTCACCCACGAACTGAAGGAAGTGTCGATCGCTTGCTTGCCGAAGGACCTGCCGGAGTCGATCGAAGTCGACCTGGGCGAGCTGAAGGCTGGCGACATCATCTACCTGTCGGGCCTGAAGCTGCCGGCTGGCGTGGAAATTCCGGCTCTGAAGCTGGGCAAGGGCCATGACGACGCTGTTGTCATCGCCAAGACCGCCGCTGCAGAAGAAGCAGCAGCCGAGTAATCGGCCATGTCGCGGGGGGGGGGGGGGGGGGGGGGCGGGCGTTTGCTGGTAATGCCCCTGCCGAGTATGGCTCGGCACTACGCTGTGCTCCCTCCCTTTCGCGTAGCGAAGGAG
>NZ_JBRREC010000101.1:0-16689 GCF_056760015.1 Stenotrophomonas sp. STEN029
CCCCCCCCCCCCAACAACGCCCCCCCCGGTGTCTTGGTTTCGGTGCTTTAAAAAAACCAAATACCGGGGCGCATTTGGCGCCCCCTTCTTGCTATCTGCCCTGTAGTGCCGAGCCATGCTCGGCAGAAGCGTTACCGACAGCCCGCTTTGTAGGAACGGCGTAAGCCACGAAGCTGGTGTTCCTGCAGATCACGCCATCATCGCAATCGCATGATTTGTAGGTTTCGCGGCTAACGCCGCTCCCACAACCCAAGCCAAGACTCAGGCGCCAGCCATCCACTTCAGCATCAGGCCAGTCATGTACGCGATCACCGTGCCGGTGGCATAACCCACCGTGCCCAACAGCACGCCCACCGGCGCCAGCGTCGGGTGGAATGCAGCTGCCACCACTGGTGCCGATGCCGCCGCACCGATATTGCCCTGCGAACCAATGGCGAAGAAGAACAGCGGCGTGCGCAGCATCCGGCCAACCACGTACAGCAGGCCGATATGCACGCCCATCCAGATCACACCGAGCAGGAACAGCCAGGGGCGATCGGCCAGCGACAACAGATCCATCTGCATGCCGATGCAGGCAATCAGGAAATACAGGAACAAGGTGCCGATCTTCGATGCACCCGCCGCTTCCAGGTTGCGTGCACGGGTAAAGCTCAGCAGCAGGCCGGCAACGGTGGAAAGCATCACCACCCACACAAACGAAGAGTTCAACGATGCCTTGCTGGCCCAGCTGACATTGGCATCGAACCAAGCTGCCAGCGGCGTCGCCAGAGCATGCGCCAGACCAACAATGCCCAGACCAACGCCGACGATCACCATCAAATCGGTCAGGCTGGGATTACGCGCGCTCTTGGCCTCGTAATCGGCAATGCGCTGCTTCATGTCATCAATGGCCGAGGTATCTGCACCGTTTTTTGCATCAATGATCTGGGAGCGTCCTGCCATCCACAGCAGCATCGCCATCCACAGGCTGGCACAAGCCACGTCCACGACTGCGAACTGACCAAACGTGGTCGCATCGACGTTGAAGGTTTCGCGCATGGCCGCCATGTTGGCGCCGCCACCAATCCAGCTGCCGGCCAACGCCGCCATGCCGGCCCAGGTATCACCGGCCACGGTTTCCGGATGGATGAACTTCATCACCTGGAACGACACCGCCGCACCCAGCACGATGCCGACGGTGCCGGTGACGAACATCACCAGCAACTTGGGGCCGAGCCTGGCAATGCCTTTCAGGTCGATGGAGAGCGTCAGCAGGACCAGCGCCGCCGGCAGCAATACATCACGCGCGATCGGGTTGTAGAGCTTGGTGCTGTGCCCGTCGATCAAGCCGGTGGTGTTGTAGATGGCGGGTATGAAGTAGCACAGCAGCAATGCCGGCACCCAGGCGAAGACCTTCTTCCAGAACGGGGTTGGGCCGCTGGCCAGCCAGAAGATCAGGGCCAACGTGGCAGCGATCAGGCCGAGGCCGACGATGTCATTGGTGATGAGCGCAGTATTGGGTTCGGTCGGCATAAGGCCTGTTCCTGTCGATCGAAGGGAAATAAAAACGCCACGTTGGTTACGTGGCGTGGGAGGGTGGAGCCTAGCATGGTGGCGGACAGGGGTCTTGTTCAGCGAAAGCAGCGCTGCACGCCTCCCCTCTCCCCAACCCCTCTCCCGGGGGGAGAGGGGCTCAGTGCGCCCCGAGCGCTCGCAATATGTGCAACTGCAGCGGTGAAGCCCCTCTCCCCCCGGGAGAGGGGTTGGGGAGAGGGGAAGGCGCGCAAAGCGCACCGCTTCTCACCCAGCCCCAGCCATCGCCCGCAAGGTAATCCCGACCACGTAGGCCGCGCCGGTACCCACCGCATAACCCAAGGTGCCCAGCAGCACACCCACCGGGGCCAAGGCCGGATGGAAGGCGGTCGCCAGCACCGGCGCCGAAGCCGGCCCGCCGATATTGCTCTGCGATGCGATGGCGAAATAGAAGAACGGCACCTTCAGCAGTTTGCCGGCCAGCCACAGCAGCACGATGTGCACGCCGATCCACAGCACGCCCAGCGCGAACAACCAAGGCTTCTCCAGCAACGCCAGCAGATCCATCTGCATGCCGATGCAGGCGATCAGGAAGTACAGGAACATCGAGCCCCACTTCGACGCGCCCACGCCTTCCAGCTCGCGCACGCGGGTGAAGCTCAGGCCCAGGCCGATGAAGGTCGCCAGCATCACCACCCACACGAACGGCTTGTCCATGCTCACCGAGCTGGACCAGCTGACGTTTGCGGCGAACCAGTCGGCCAGCGGTGCGGCCAGGCCGTGCGCCAGTGCGACCGCACCGAAGGCCACACCAGCCATCACCATCAGGTCGCCCAGCGCAGGAATGCGCGCATGCTGTGCCTGGTAGCTGGCCACGCGGTCACGCAGATCATCCAGCGCGCGCGTATCGGCGCCGCTGCGCTTGTCCATGGCCGGTGCGCGTGAGGCGAAGAAGATCAGCACCGCCATCCACACGTAGCCGACGCCCACATCCACCACCGCGAACTGGCCGAAGGTGGTGGCATCGACTTCGAAGATTTCCTTCATCGCCAGCATGTTGGCACCGCCGCCGATCCAGCTGCCGGCCAGCGCGGCCATGCCGCCCCAGGTTGCTCCCGCTACCGTTTCCGGATGCAGCCAGGCCATTATCTGGAACGCGACCACCGCACCAAGCATGATGCTCAGCACCGCCGCCACATACATCGCCAGCATCTTCCAGCCCAGGCCGAGGATGCCTTTCAGGTCGATGGATAGCGTCAGCAACACCAGCGCCGCGGGCAGGAACACATCGCGCGCGATCGGGTTGTAGAGCTTGGTGGTTTCGCCGTCGATCAGGCCGACGGTGTTGTACACGCCGGGAATGAAGTAGCACAGCAGCAACGCGGGTACGAAGCTGTAGAACTTTTTAAGCAGCGGATTGCTGCTGCCCGATGTCCAGAAAATAACGCCCAAGGTGGCGGCAATCAGGCCGAACACGATGATGTCATTGCTGATGAGTGCGCCTGTTGCGGCTGCCATCATCGTCTATCCCCTTGCATGCAGTGATTGCGGACAAGCCCCCTTGCCCACGTGAAAGAACCTGCCACTTGCGCAACTTCCTGATGAAGGAAGCTTGGTTCGTGCAGAACGTATGGATCCGGCGACTCCATCGCCCTCACCCCAACCCCTCTCCCGGAGGGAGAGGGGCCATGAGCTTGCGACAATGTCCGATCACCGCACCCTTCTCCCACGTGTGGGAGAAGGTGCCCAACGGGCGGATGAGGGCAGCTTTCAGCTTCCCTGGAAAAAGAAAGGCATGCCAACGCATGCCTTTCTCCCAACATCATTCGCCGATGTGCTGCTTCAACCAGCCATTGACCGTGTCATGCCACTGCACGCTGTTGTGCGGCTTCAGCACCCAGTGGTTTTCGTCCGGGAAGTACAGGAACTTGGACTCGATACCCTGACGCTGCAGCGCGGTGAACGTAGCCAGGCCCTGCTCCACCGGGATGCGGTAATCCAGCTGCCCCTGCACCACCAGCATCGGCTTCTTCCAGTTGGCGACGTGGTTGACCGGGTTGAACTTCTCGTAGTTCTGCGGCACGTCGTACGGCGTACCGCCCTGCTCCCACTCGGTGAACCACAGTTCTTCGGTCGCATAACCCATGGCGCGCTGGTCGAACACACCGTCATGGTTCACCAGGCACTTCCACGGCTCGTTCCAGTTGCCGGCGATCCAGTTGACCATGAAGCCGCCGTAGCTGGCGCCCAGCGCACAGGCCTTGTCGCCGTTGAGGAAGCTGTACTTCTGCTGCGCCGCGGCCCAACCCTTCTGCAGGTCTTCCAACGGGCGATCGCCCCAATGCTGGCTGATCGCATCGGTGAAGGCCTGGCCGTAACCGGTGGAACCGTGGAAATCGATCATCACCACCGCGTAGCCCTGACCGGCATAGGTCTGCGGGTTCCAGCGGTAGCTCCAGCCATTGCCGAAGCTGCCCTGCGGGCCGCCGTGGATCAGGAAGGCCACCGGGTACTTCTTGCCTTCCTGGTAGTTGTGCGGCTTGACCACGTAACCGTGCACGGTCTCATCGTTCCAGCCCTTGAACGAGAACTGCTCGAAGTCACCGAAGTTCACGCCGTCCAGCATTTCGCCGGCACTCTGGGTGATGGCACGCTGCGGTGCGCCGGCAGCGGTGCTGCTGGTGAACACCTGGTCGCCGCTCTTCAGCGAATTGCGGGTGAAGGCCAGCGCATCACCGGCGATGTCGAAGGAGGAGATGCTGCCCTCGCCCACCAGCTTGGTCGGCTCGCCGCTGGCGATGTTCACTGCGAACAGCGGGTGCTCACCCATGTCCTGCGCAGTGGTGTAGATGGTCTGGCCGTCGGCCGACAAGGTGATGCCATCGGCCGAACGGTCCCACTGCGCGGCGATCTCATTGACCTTGCCGCTGGCCAGGTCCATCGCCATCAGGCCGAAGCGGTCAGCCTCGAAGCCGGGGCGCTTCATCGCGCGGTAGAACAGGGTCTTGCCGTCGGCGCTGAACACCGGGCCGGCGTCCCACGCGGGGTTGGCAGCGGTCAGGTTGACCGGCGCCTGCTTGCCGGCAGCATCAAGCTTGTACAGATCGAAGTTGGTCGACCACGGTTCCTTGCTGCCCTGCACGCGGATGCTGGCCACCACGGTCTTGCCATCCGGCGACCAGACGAAGTCTTCATTGCCGCCGAACGGCTTGGACGGTGCATCGCCGGCCAGCGTCGCACTGATCGCCGATGCGCCCTTCACCGCCGCTGCGCCTGCTGCCGGCAGCGGAGCCACGAACAAGGTGTTGCGGCGGCCGTCGGCCCAGGTATCCCAATGGCGCACGAACATGCTGTCGTAGACCTGGCCACTGCTCTTGTCGGCCTTTTCCTTCTCAAGACGCTTGCTGGTGCAGGCCAGGTCCGAGCCGCAGTCCTGGAACACGCCGCTGCTGAACAGCACGCGGTCGCCCTGTGGCGAGATGCGGTAGCTGTCCACGTCCAGCGCGAAATCGGTGAGCTGGCGCGGCTCGCCGCCAGCCAGCGGCATCACGTACAGCTGCTGGCTGCCGTTCTTGGCGCTGAGGAAGTACACGTTCTGGCCTTCGATGGAGGCCGAATTGACGTTCCAGCCAGCCGGGGTCAGCTGCTTCGGCGGTGCCATGTCGCGGGTGCGCAGGTCACGGATCCACAGGCTGCTGCTGGCCTTGAGGTCGGCATCGACGATGCGCTTGGCGAACACCACCTGCGCACCATTGGCGCTGAGCAGCGGCGCGGACGCGCGGTCCAGCTTGACCATGTCGCGGACTTCAAAACCGCGCGCACTGGCCAATGATGGCAAGGCGGCCAACAGGCACAGCGGCAACAGGGCGTGACGAAGCTTCATGGGCAACTCCCAGGCAAAGGCAAACCCCGATGGTAGGCGGCCAGCCCGCCCCACTGCAAAGGCTTGAAGTCATGCCCGCACAACCGCCGGAAACAGCAAAGCCGCCCAAGGGCGGCTTTGCGTTTGCTTTGCTTCTGCCTAAGCCCCTCTCCCGTTTACGGGAGAGGGGTTGGGGTGAGGGCGCGTTGGCTTGAGCGCTTTGGTTTGAGCCCCCTCCCTTTGGCCGCAGGCCAAGGGGAGGGTTGGGGAGGGGTGCTTTGGCTTTGGCTTTGGCTTTGGCTTTGGCTCTAAAGCGCCAAGCCCCCTGCCAAGTCAAAATCAAAAGCTCCCCCCATCCGCCCCTTCGGGGCACCTTCCCCCGCAAGCGGGAGAAGGGACAGCAGCTCCATCCGCCCTTCAGGCACCCCCGCCTTCGCGGGGGCAGTCCCTTTGTTCCCCCGCAGGAGGGAGAAGGAAAGGCCGTGCGATCCGTCGAGTGTCAGCCATTAGGCCTTCGCCGCCGGCTCGCCCTTCTTGCCGATGCGGTACATCAGCAGGCCAACCAGGAACAGCACGAACAGACCCACCCAGGCCGACACGCTTGCCCAGGTATCGGCAAAGCCGCCCAGCGGCAGTGCCAGCACGTCGCCCTGCCCGCTGACCACGATCGGCACCGCGATTGCGATACCCATCAAGGCCTCACCGGTAATCAGGCCAGCGGCAAACAGCACGCCCGGGCGGTGCACGCGGTCACGGCCTTCTTCGTCGTCGGCACGCAGCTTGTGGAAACGCTCGACCAGGTGGGCCAGCAGGCCACCAAGGAAGATCGGCACCATCAGTTCCAGCGGCAGGTAGATACCGATGGCAGCAGCCAGCACCGGCACGCGGAAGCGCTTGCCGGTCTTCTTCAGCCATTCGTCGATGGCGATGATCACCGCGCCGACGCCAGCGCCCAAGGCGATCATCGTCCACGGCAGTTCACCACCGAACAGGCCACGCGCAACCGAGGCCATCAGGTTGGCCTGCGGTGCCGCCAGCGAGTTCGGGTGCTCGGCGGTCGGTGCGCCGATGCCATAGGCATGGGCGAGCAGGTTCAGCACCGGCGCCATGATCAGGGCGCAGGAGAACGCACCGATGCCCAGCATCAGCTGCTGCTTCCACGGCGTCGCACCGACCAGATAACCGGCCTTGAGGTCCTGCAGGTTGTCACCGCCAACGGCTGCCGCACAGCAGACCACCGCACCAATCATGATCGCGGCCACCGCACCCAGCGGAGCACCGCCGACGCCGACCGGAATCAGGCCGTCCTTGCCCAGCAGCAGCACCAGCACCACCGAGGCGAACAGGATGGTGGAAATGGTGATGCCCGAGACCGGGTTGTTGGACGAACCAATCAGACCAGCCAGGTAAGCCGACACCGACACGAACAGGAAGCCGGCGACAATCATGATGATGGTCATCGGGATCGAGACATGCCACTGGCCGACGATGGCCTGGTACAGGCCCAGCAGCGGCAGGGTGAAGGCGATCAGGGCGATCAGCATCCACTTCATCGGCAGGTCGCGTTCGGTCTCGGCCAGGGCCGGGCCACTGCTCTTGCGGGCAGCGGCGAAACCACTCTTGACGCCGTTGAGCAGCGACTTGCGCAGCGAGAACAGGGTCCAGACGCCGCCGATCAGCATGGCGCCGACGCCCAGGTAGCGGATCTGCGAACCCCAGATGGCGAAGGCCGCTTCGGCCGAGCCGGCATTGGCCAGTGATGCGGCCAGGTCCGGGTTGCCGCCCAGGAAGAACGCCTGGTACAGCGGAATGGCGATGTGCCAGGACAGGATCGAGCCGGACACCACGACGATGCCGACGTTCAAGCCGACGATGTAGCCCACGCCCAGCAGTGCCGGCGACAGGTTGGTGCCGATGAAGGCAGTGATCTTGGAGCTGCCGACATAGGCCGACTGCGCCCAGGCGTCCGGGAAGATACGCAGGCCCGAGGCCGCAGCCAGCTTCACCAGACCGCCGATGGCCGCCGAGATGCCGAGGATCTTCATGCCCGGGCCCGGGTTTTCACCGGCCTTGAGCACTTCCGCCGCCGCCTTGCCTTCCGGGAAGGGAAGCGGGTCTTCGACGATCATCGAGCGGCGCAGCGGCACCGAGAACAGCACGCCCAGCAGGCCGCCGAGGCCGGCAATGCCCAGCACCCACCAGTACTTGAAGTCCGGCCAGTACCCCATGATCACCAGCGCCGGGATCGTGAAGATCACCCCGGCAGCAATCGACGAGCCGGCCGAGGCGCCGGTCTGGACGATGTTGTTTTCAAGGATGGTGCCGCCACCGAGCAGACGCAGCACGCCCATCGAGACGACGGCGGCCGGAATGGCGGTAGCGATGGTCAAGCCTGCGAACAGGCCCAGGTAAGCATTGGCGGCAGACAGCACCACAGCCAGCACGACGGCAAGAACCACCGCGCGGAATGTGAGCTGCGCAGGCGCAGCGTTGTTCATGGAAAGCCCTTGGATGGCAAAAAAACCTTCGCCACGCTAACGCCCGCTTAACGGCAAGTCCAGCCTGAACGCAGCGCCGATGCCCTCCGCACCGGTAATTCCGCGAATCCGCATCTTCTGTTGGCCATATCGGCAAAGTCGCCCCTGCGGACCGGTGATGTTATGTTATATCTTTTCCGCAAGACTCCCCCGCATGCCCCCTGCCCTGACCAACCGCCTGGCCTCCATCGACCAGCTGCGCGGCACCGTGATGCTGCTGATGCTGATCGACCATGTCCGCGAGACCTTCTATCTGCAGCATCAGGTCAGCGACCCGATGGACGTGGGCTCGGTCTCACCTGCCCTGTTCAGCTTCCGCCTGCTGGCCCATCTATGCGCCCCGGTGTTCGTGCTGCTTACCGGTCTGTCGGCGTGGTTGTATGGTCAACGCCAGCCCGATCCGCGCGGCGCCACCGCAGCCTTCCTGCTCAAGCGCGGCCTGTTCCTTGTGGTGCTGGAGCTGACCCTGGTCAACTTCGCCTGGACCTTCCAGTTCCCGGCTAGCACGCTCTATCTGCAGGTGATCTGGGCCATCGGCCTGAGCATGATCGCGTTGGCCGGCCTGCTGTGGCTGCCGCGCACGCTGCTATTGGCACTGGCGGTGCTCATCATTGCCGGCCACAACCTGCTTGATCCGCTGCAGGCCCAGGGCAACGGCGTGCTGGCGACACTGTGGAAGATCCTGCACCAGCGTGACTGGATCGAACTGGGCAACAGCCTGCGGCTGCGCACCTCCTATCCGCTCTTGCCGTGGATCGGCGTGATTGCTCTGGGCTACGTGCTGGGCCCGTGGTACGCCAGCAACCGCCCGGCACCACAGCGCCAGCGCTGGCTGCTGATCACCGGTATGGCGATGTTGACCGGCTTCGTGCTGCTGCGTGCCGCGAATGTCTACGGCGACCACTCCTGGCTGCGCTTCACCGATGCCCAGACGACGCTGATGAGCCTGCTCAACGTCACCAAGTACCCACCTTCGCTGCTGTTCCTGCTGCTGACGCTGGGCATCGGCCTGTTGCTGCTGCGCCTGTACGAGCAGCCGCGCATCGCGGCATGGCTGCAGCCATTGGCGTGGATCGGCGCGGCGCCGATGTTCTTCTACCTGCTGCACCTGTACGTGCTGAAGCTGCTGTACCTCGCAGCGATGGCGTATTGGGGCGCAAACCACGCGCCCTACTTCGCAGTCGAATCGGTGTCAGCCTTGCTGTTGATCAGCGTCGTGCTGGCGGTGCTGCTTTACCCCGCCACCCGCGCCTTTGCCCGCTTCAAGGCACGCCGTCGCGACCTGGCCTGGCTGCGTTACCTCTGAACGCGCAGCCCCGGGGCAGCGGTCCTATACTCGGCCGCTGTCCCACCCGGCACCACCGATGACCGCAACTGCCTTGAGCCGCCCCCGCTCCGACGACTTCCTCGGCCATCCCAAGGGCGTCTACGTCTGCTTCTTCACCGAAATGTGGGAGCGCTTCTCCTTCTACGGCATGAAGGCGTTGCTGCTGCTCTATCTCACCAAGTACCACCTGTTCGGCGACAAGGCCGGGCTGGACCTGCTCGGTGCCTACGGTGGCTTGGTCTACTGCATCCCCGTATTTGGAGGGCTGCTGGCCGACCGCTGGCTGGGCATGCGCAAGGCGGTGGTGTTCGGCGGCATCCTACTGGTGCTGGGGCACATCGGCATGGCCTTCGAGGGCCACGAAGCGCACCGCGTAGCAGGTGAAGTGGTACGCGACGAAGCCGCGTTGTCGATCACCTATCTGTCGCTGGCGCTGATCATCATGGGCGTGGGCTTCCTCAAGCCCAACATCTCCACCATCGTCGGCAAGCTCTACCCGGAAAACGACCCGCGGCGTGACTCGGGCTTCTCCCTGTTCTACGCCGGCATCAACCTCGGCGCCCTGTTCGCCTCGCTGGTCTGCGGCTTCCTTGGCGAAGCCTATGGCTGGAAGTACGGTTTCGGCGCGGCGGGCATCGGCATGCTGGTCGGGCTGGCGATGTTCCTGTGGGGGCAGAAGTACCTGCACGGGCATGCCGAGCCGGCGCAGCCGGAAACACTGCGTGAGCGCGTGTTCGGCGTGCCGCGCGAATGGCTGATCTACGGCGTTGCCATCGTCGGCATCATTCCGGTTGCGGCGCTGATGTGGGCTGCCGCCAATGGCGCGTTCGCGCTGGGCGGCGAAATCAGCCTCGCATTGATGTTGATGATCGTCGTGCTCGGCGGCGTGCTGCTGTGGTTCGCCTGGTTCACCGGCACGCAGTGCACGCCAGAACAGCGCCAGCAGATGATCGCGCTGATGGTGCTGATCTTCATGGCGCTGGTGTTCTTCACCTTGTACGAGCAGACCTATGGTTCGTGGGTCACCTTCACCGACCGCTTGTTGACCAAGGATCTGGTGCCTTCGCTGGTGATCCGCGAAGGCACGCCACTGCCCTGGTCCATCGTCTCGCTGCTGCTGGCGCCGCTGGGCTTCGTGGTCGCAGCACGCCTGTCTGATCGCAATCCGGCATCAAATGCACCGCGCCTGCTGTTCGGCATCATCGTCGTGGCCATGCTGGTGATGCTGGTCCGCGACTGCCTGGTGCTGCCGCAGAGCGCCGGTTCACTGACCTATCTGGGTGCGCTGTTCCTGGTGCTGCTTGCACCGGTATTCGCTGCCTTGTGGGCATGGTTGGACAAGCGCCGCCTCGACCCGTCCAAGCCGCTGAAATCCTCGTTCGGCCTGGTGTTCGGCGCCCTGTCCTTCGTGCCCTTGGCCTTGGCCGCGCAGCAGGTGGGCGCAACCGGGCAAATGGCCAGCGTGTGGTGGCTGGTGCTGGCCTACCTGATCCTGGAGATTGGCGAAATGTGCCTGTCGCCGGTCGGCCTGTCGGCCGTCACCCAGCTGGCGGCACCGCGCGTGGTCAGCCTGATGATGGGCACCTGGTTCCTGGCCACGGCATTCTCCGAGACGCTAGCAGCACTGTTCGGCAAGCTGGCCGCCATCGACGTACCCGAAGGCGAAGTGATGAATATCGCCGAAGCCGCCGGCCGCTACGAACACCTGTTCTGGCTGCTGATGTGGATAGGCCTGGGTTGTGCGTTGGTAGCCCTGCTGGCCTCCCCCTTGCTGAAGCGGATGATGCACGGCGTGCGCTAACCCCGCGTTTGTAGGAGCGGCATAAGCCGCGAAGCTAGCACCGCTTGCGTGGCAGCAGAACCCGCAACCTGACACAACATCAGCTTCGCCGTTTACACCACTCCCACAAAAACTCAGGGCCAACGCCCGCAATCCGAACAGGCGACTACTTCGCCTTCTCTCCACCCAGGTGCTCCGACAGGAAGCCCAATAGCCTCCCGTAGTACTCCCGCTGATGCGGCTCGGTATAGAAGCCATGCCCTTCGGTACTGAAGTACAAGGACTCAACCGGCACGCCGGCCTTCTTCAACGCAGCTTCCATCATCCGGGTATGCTCGATCGGCGCGATCTCATCCTCGCCACCGGCAGCGAGAAACACCGGCACATTGATCCGATCCGCAAAACGGTTCGGCGACGCAGCAGCCAGTGCAGCCTGGTCCTCGCCAACCCAATCCTTGGACCAATTGCCGAGACTGCGCGCGGTGCGTGCATCCGCACGCTGCATCATCGGCAAGTCATAAACGCCAACATAGCCAGCTGCGCAGCGATAGAGCGTGGGCTCCTTTGCTGCCCCCATCAGCGCGGCGTATGCACCATAGCTGGCACCGTAGATGCAAATCTTTGTTGCATCAGCCTGTCCTTCGCGGATCGCCCAGCGTGTCGCATCGGTAAGATCGTCCTGCATCGTTCCGCCCCATTGCTGCGCGCCGACACGCCGGAACTCCCAACCGTAGTTTCCCGACCCGCGATAGTTCACCTGCATCACTGTATAGCCTGCCGCCGCCAACATCTGCGCATCACGGTCGTAGCGCCATTCGTCGAAGATTCCGTATGGCCCGCCATGCGGCATCAACACCATCGGCCGCGGGCCTGTGACACCACGCGGCTTGGTGAGGTAACCGTGGATCTTCAATCCATCGCGTGCAGCAAAACTGAAGGGTTCAACCACGGCCGCTGCGTCCGGGTCGATCCAGCTGCCGCTGGCAACCACGAAACTCAGCTTCTTGGCGGCCGAGTCATACAGGTAGAAATCGCCCGGATTGCTGCCAGACCACACTCTCACCATCGACAACTGGCCGTCTTTGGTACTGGAAGTGATCCGTACCGACTGCCCAGGAAATGCAGCTTCCAGACTGCGGAACAAACGCGCTTCAGGGACACCATCATCGAAAAACACACTGCGGTGGCGCCCATCCATTATCTGCGTACCCACAGGCACGCTCGTGCCGGTACGATAGATAATGGACCACGGGTCTGCTGCCTGATCATGCAGTACGGTGGTGCGGGCATTAGTGACAGGATTCCAAGCCACGATACTGTCTGGTCCCTTGCCATCACCACGCACTTGCAGATAGGCCAATGTGTTATCTGCCGAGAAGCCTAGTGGCACTTCAATCCGGCCATTCGCTTTCTGATCGTTGATCAAGCGCCAGTCGGTGCCTGCCGCATCGCGGTAATACAGCTTGCTGATGTTGTCCAAACCCGAGCCCAGCGCCAGACGCACCTCGCCGGTGTTATCCGTGACAAAGCTGGCGTTGCGCACTGGCACCGTCGCGGCCACCGTACGACGCCCGCTGTTTACATCCAGCCTCTCAGCACGGGTGAATGGTTCCATCGCGCCCAAAGGCCATGTAGACACCACCACGTTCCGGTCATCCGCAGGCAAGCCATCGACCAGAAATGCGGCCACACTCTCCACCTTTTTGGGCTGGATACGGGTACCTGGGCCATTGCCTTGCACGCGGAAACCGACCAGCAACTCCGGCTGCCCGCCATCGGCATTCATGGCATACAACTCGCCGGTCAAACGCGGCTCGTCCAACAGGCCAAACTTCTCGGCGATGCCAATCAGCACGCGTTCGTCGTTTACCCAATCGAAGCTGTTTACATGCATATTGCGCTGTAGGACGAACGCCCCGGTTTTTTTGTTGCCCTCACGGGTAAAAATAACAAGTGCTGTTTTGTCTTCCAGTGGCACGGTGGCTGCGTAGTACTTGCCCGATGGTGACAACTTGATGTCGTTGAAATCATCCTTGCGAATGAATTGCCCCAAATCCACAGCAGCCCAACTATTGGCCGAACAGAAAGACAGCACCAATGCCATCCCCAGCTTCATCATCTGCATCTTGCCCCCCTCGGACGGGCATCCGGCCCGCGATGGGCGATTCTAGCCATCTGGCCCAGGGATTTACCAGACGGAGAATCCGCATATACAACAAGGCAGGAAATCCCCTTCGCAGATTTGGCGAAATGCAACGATCGCAGGGGCGTGCCCTGCACATAAGGTGACTACAGCGCGGAGACTCGGTCTCGGACGGGAATCGCAATTCCAGTCAAACCAAGCCCCTCACCGCTTTATGCCTTATCAGCCACAGCCAGACGATAAGCATCATGCAGCATGCCGACGAAGACCTGCCGCTGCCCCGCATCCAGCACCACCGATTCCCGAAACCGGTCAACAGAGCCAGCCCAATCGTCCAGGGCATCATCGTTGTAGATCGCCTGATACGCATCCCATGCACCCGCGGCTCGCAGGTATAGCGTCTGCGCAAACAGCTCCAGCGACTCCCCATTCGAAAGTTTCAGCGGCCTGCTGGCCTGGGTGTGACTCAGCACCTGCCGCAACACCTGATCGTCATTGAGTTGCGATGCCCATACATGACCACTCAGATGCTGGCGAACGAACTCCAGAATCCCGGCATGATCATCAGCCAGCCCATTGGCGTAGATCTCGTCAGACAACCGCAAATGGCGCCCGTCGAACAGCCACTTGACCACGAGCGTGGCCGCCGGTTTCACCGTGTTATGCACGTTGGCCTGATCGAACTCCTGGTGCCCCATGAACTGGCGATCCTGCACGATGCTCACCTGCATGGTCTCCACCCGCTGCTTCCTGGGGCAGAACCAGAGCTTGAGCTCCACATCGTCACCAAGCGGCTTCTGAAACAGCTGCGTATCGGTATACGTGTCCACGTTCCCATCGAAGAACGTCATGCACTCGTCAAAGCCGGCATCCGGCCCCACGAAACCGTCCCAGAACCCAGTCGGCAACGTGACGTTGCCCTTTGGCTTGCGTGAGAACAGCAACACGGACTGCAGATGGCAGAGCAAGCCACCGCGCGGGCCGTCTACCGGCGGATAGAAACGGGCGTTGATGATGTCGAACCCGAAGTAATACTCCATCTCATGGCGCTTGTCCTTGACGCTCTTGGTGCCCTGATTTGCCGTAACGGACACCGGCGGTTTTCCGATTCCGTGCTGCTCGAACCAATCCACGAGCTGCGGATCGCTACCTTTGGCGCCAACCAGACCTACAAGATCAGAAACATGCATGGAGTCTTCCGTGAGAGATGAACCTGCGCGAATTGTGGCAGACGCAAGGCAGCCGGTGCGCTCATGACAAAAGCACCTCGTTGCCGAAGCCAGGCCGAGCCGAACGCCCCCTGCTTTTTGAATATTTCAGCACGCTGGAAGGCGGTCATGCAGCAAGCCAGAATCCATCGAGTTTTTACATACAAAAAACGAAGAACCCCCGCGAATGCGGGGGTTCTTCAAGACAAAACCTTGAAACTTTGCCAAGCCGCTCCTCAGAACGGAATATCGTCGTCGGCAAAATCGTCCATCGGCGGAGCCGACTGCTGCTGCGGCGGTGCCTGGCGCTGCTGGCGCTGACCGCCGCCGTAGCCACCGCCGCCGCCCTGGTCCTGGTTGCCGTAACCACCCTGGCCGCCGCCCTGTTGCTGACGCGGGGCCGACTGGCGCTGCGGACGATCGCCGCCGTAGCCGCCACCACCGCCGCCGCCTTCACCACGGCCGCCGAGCATCTGCATTTCGTTGGCGACGATATCGGTGGTGTACTTTTCAACACCGTCCTGGCCGGTGTACTTGTCGTAGCGCAGTTCGCCTTCGACGTAGACCGAGCTGCCCTTGCGCAGGTATTCACCGGCGATCTCGCCGAGCTTGCCGAAGAACACCACGCGGTGCCATTCAGTACGCTCCTGCTGGTTGCCGTCACGGTCCTTGCGCACGCTGGTGGTGGCCAGGCTGATGCGGGTGATCGCCATGCCAGCCTGGGTGTACTTGGTGTCCGGGTCGTTGCCGAGGTTGCCGACGAGGATGACTTTATTGATGCCGCGGGCCATAGGTTCCTACTCTTCCGTTGGGGTCCACCCGCCGGATGCGGGCAATAGCCGACGTATTATATCTGTCCGGCGACAGATAGCAGCCAATCCCTGCAGCCCTTGCGGCGTAAGGCTTGCGCTGGCCCCGCCGCGTGTCCGGCGGCCTTTGGCCAGGCCGGATCACCACCCTTCCAGCGCAGGAATCGCCGGCAGACGGCCGATCCCGGACCCGGCCTGCCCCCCTTTCGCCGACCTCATGGCATGATGCCAGACGTCGTTCAGATTGCTGGTCAAGATGGTCATCAAGGGCAAAGCCACCTCTTTGGATATCGCGCACATGGCCGGCGTCTCGCAGCCAACGGTGTCGCGTGCGCTGCGTGGCAGCCCGATGGTCAATGCCGAAACCCGCCAGCGCATTCTCGATATCGCCCGCCAGCTGAACTACAAGGTCGACAAGAACGCCTCCAGCCTGCGCTGCCAGCAATCCGGCACGCTGGCGCTGCTGTTCTTCGAGGACCCCACCAACGATGACTCCTTGATCAATCCGTTCTTCCACTCGATGCTGGGCTCGATCACCCGCGCCTGTGCGCTGAAGGGGCTGGACCTGCTGGTCTCGTTCCAGCAGCTGTCCAGCGACTGGCATGCCGACTTCGAGGACAGCAACAAGGCCGACGGCATCATCCTGCTCGGCTATGGCGACTACCACGAATCAGTGGAGAGGCTGCAGCGGCTGGTGGAGCAAGGCACCCATTTCGTGCGTTGGGGTGCGGCCTTGCCCGGGCAACCTGGCGTATCGATTGGCAGTGACAATTTTCAAGGCGGCTTTGATATCAGTGCGCACCTGCTTGAACAGGGCCGCCAGCGCATCGCATTTCTGGGCCACGCGTCCAGCCACTATCCCGAGTTCGAGGAACGCTACCGCGGCCATGTCGAAGCATTGACGGCCCGCGGTTTGAAGGCAGATCCGTCGCTGCAGCACGATGCCATCACCACCGAAGATTCCGGTCATGCGGCCTGCATCGCCCTGCTCGACAGCGGCAAGGACTTCGATGCGATCTGCGCGGCCAGCGACCTGATCGCCATCGGTGCGTTGCGCGCCCTGCGCGAGCGCGGCGTGCGTGTGCCGCAGGACATTGCGGTCACGGGCTTTGACGATATTCCGCTGGCGGCATCGGTATCGCCGCCGCTGACCACGGTACAGCAGGACACCAAGCAAGCCGGTCAGCTGCTGGTCGACAAGCTGCTGAGCCTGATTGCCGGTGAGCCGGTGGAAGGCCTCACCATTCCGGTGAAGCTGGTAGTGCGGGAATCATCGCTCGGCGTGTGATTCGCGCCGTAGCCCGGGTAAGCGCAGCGCACCCGGGAAATGCAGGAACACGAAGTTTCGTCAGGTTCCATATTCATAGACAAGTCACTTCAGCGACCTGTCGGACGCAAGCCCCGGGTGCGCTGCGCTTACCCGGGCTACGGAGTCTTCGCGTGCTTGGCCTAGCTGAAATCCTTGAGGATTTCGCCCACGCCTGACGGTGATATCTCAAAGCCCAGCGGGG
>NZ_JBRREC010000102.1:0-16487 GCF_056760015.1 Stenotrophomonas sp. STEN029
GGGCCAAGCTGCTGGAGTAAGCGCCGCTTTTGTCGGAGCGGCGTCAGCCGCGAAGCTGATGATTCTGCCGCAATCAGCAACGTAGCCCGGGTAAGCGCAGCGCACCCGGGACCGTTTGCAGACAACGCCAGACATCAGCGCGCGCCCACTTCCCGGGTGCGCTGCGCTTACCCGGGCTACGCCGCTGCAGCAATCCGGGGCCATGCCAACTGATGATCTGCCGGCTTCGCGGCTCACGCCGCTCCCACAAGCAAGATCGGGCAGCCACGGCTCCTACAGGCCCGGCTCATGGGCTTGGCGTAAAATGGCCGAATGAATTTCCCCGTACTCGCCATCACCCTCGATCTGGACGACACCCTGTGGCCGTTCGCTCCCATCGGTGCCCGCATCGACCAGGTGCTGCACGACTGGATGCTGCAGCACAGCCCGGCGACCGCCAGCATGTACCCGGTCGCCGCCATGCGTGAGCTGCGCGAACGCTCGTTCCGCGACAACCCGCATCTGCACTACGACCTGAGCGCCTTGCGCCGACTGACGCTGGCCGAAGCGCTGGAAAAGAGCGGGGCAAGCATGGACCTGCTCGACCCGGCCTACGAAGCGTTCTACGCCGCGCGCAACCAGGTCGAGTTCTACCCCGATGCATTGGCGGCACTGCGCCGCATCGCCGCGCGCGTGCCGGTGGCCGCAGTGAGCAACGGCAATGCCGACCTGCAGCGCATTGGCATCGGCGAGCTGTTCGCCTTCCAGCTGGGCTCGCGCGAATTCGGCGCGGCCAAGCCGGACCCGGGCATCTTCCATGCCGCCTGCGAGCGCCTTGGCGTCGAGCACGCGCAGGTACTGCACGTTGGCGATCATGCCGAAATGGACGTAGCCGGTGCGATGCGCGCCGGCCTGCGTGGTTGCTGGATCAACCGCGAAGAACATTCATGGACCCACACCGAGCTGCAGCCTGACCTGCAGTTCGACACCCTGACCGGACTGGCCGACTGGTTGGATGCGAACGCATCCTCGCAGCAACGCTAAGCCCACGGCCGCCAGCAGACGCAAGAGAACACCATGACCCCGATTACCGCTTACACCACCGATTCCAGCAACGCCCTGCCGCTGTACGTACTGGACCGTGACGGCTTTGCCGCGTGGACGGCACAGCAGCCTGCCGCCGTGCAGGCCTGGGCCGCAGCACAACAATTCAACGCCGCACCAAACAGCGTGCTGCTGTTGCCCGGCGACAACGGCATTGCCGGCGCCGTGCTCGGCGTAGGCGATCATGCCGATGCCTACGCCTACGCGCATGCACCGTTCGCGCTGCCGGCCGGCACCACCTGGCAGGTTGCCAACGCGCTGGACGCCAGCAGCAGCGCCAACCTGCAGATCGGCTGGGGCCTGGGCAGCTACCGCTTCGACCGCTACCGCAAGCTGGCGCGCCCGGCCGCGCAACTGCTGGCAACGCCTGCCGCCGAAGTGCTGGACGTGGTGACCGCCTGCCTGCGCGTGCGCGACTGGGTCAACACGCCGACCGAAGACATGGGCCCGCAGCAGCTGGAAGACGCCGCGCGCGATCTGGTCGAAGCCCATGGCGGCGAGCTGGAAGTGATTGCCGGCGACGAACTGCTGGAAATGAACTTCCCCACCATCCACGCCGTGGGCCGCGCCTCGCATCGCGCGCCGCGCTTGATCGTGCTGCGCTGGGGCAATGCCGGTGCACCGCATCTGGCACTGGTCGGCAAGGGCGTGTGCTTCGACACCGGCGGCCTGGACCTGAAGCCGGCCGACGGCATGCGCAACATGAAGAAGGACATGGGCGGTGCCGCCCACGCCATCGCCCTGGCGGGTTTGGTGATGGCGCAGCAGCTACCGGTGCAGCTGACCCTGGTGGTGGCTGCGGTGGAAAACGCCGTCGGCCCGGATGCCTTCCGTCCTGGCGAAGTGATCACCACCCGCAAGGGCATCACCGTGGAGATCGACAACACCGACGCCGAAGGCCGCCTGGTGCTGTGCGACGCGCTGACCTACGTCAGCGAACAGAACCCGGACACCATCCTCGATTTCGCCACCCTTACCGGTGCCGCACGCATCGCGCTGGGCCCGGATCTGCCGGCCTTGTTCGCCAATGACGACACCCTGGCCAACCAGTGGCTGCAGGCCGGCGACAGCACCCGCGACCCGGTCTGGCGCATGCCGTTGTGGCGTCCCTACCTGCGCTACCTCAACAGCGGCATTGCCGACCTGGCCAACGCCGGCTCGCGCATGGCCGGTTCGGTGACCGCAGCGCTGTATCTGGAGCGCTTCATCAACGAAGGCCAGGTGTGGGCACATCTGGACGTCTACGCCTGGAACGACGGCGAGCGCCCGGGCCGCCCGGCCGGTGGTGAAGCGCTGGCATTGCGCTCGGCGTGGGCGATGTTGAAGACGCGTTACGGCGCCTGAAGCGTCCCTGTAGTGCCGAGCCATGCTCGGCATTGGGCACTACCGCCGGTAACGCTTCAACTGTAGTGCCGAGCCATGCTCGGCATTGGGGCTCTATCGGTGAAGCCTCTGCCGAGCATGGCTCGGCACTACAGACGGCAGAAGCACCCCTCCCGAACCCTCCCCTTGCCTGCGGCAAAGGGAGGGAGCAATGCATCAGCCCTTCAGCGCCGCCAGCGACTCGGCCTGCAGGCGCTCGTAGATCGCGAACTCATCGCTGACCGTTGCCCCCAACGCCTGCTCGAAAGCATCCCGATTAGCACGCGCGGCATACGCACGCTGTTCACCGCCACCAAGATTCGACTGGAAAATACCCGCCGCACTCACCGGCAGGAAATCCTCATAGATGATCGGATCAGCGCTGGCCAGGCCGCGCTCGATCAACACTTCCGCCGGCAAGGCACGGGTATCCGCATCAGCGGCAAGGCCCGCATCGGTCAGGCTGTAGCGGTAATAACCCAGGCCTTCGCGGCGCAGCGTTGCATGGTCATCCGGGAACGCGGCGAACGCGCTCTGCAGGCGCTGCATGTAGTCGCCACCGGCACTGCCTTCGCCGCCACGTGCCTGCGCAAGCAGGGCGTCGTACAGGTCACGCCCCTTCGGCGTCAGCGCAAGACCGCGCTGTTCGATCTCACCGAAGCGCGCGGTGTGGGTGCCGGCCTCGTTGTCGGCTCCCGACGGGAAGTGCACCATTTCCTCCAGCGCCTTGAAGCTGGTCTGTCGCAGCAGGATGGCGCAGTCGCGGCGCGGCGGGCCTTCGATCACGGCCTTTGCCGCCAGACCACGCTCATGCATCGCCGCCTGTGCGGCATCGATGTCCAACGTGCGCGGGGTGAGGTGGTTGATATGCGGACCACGGAAACTGACCACGTCGGCGACCAGGCGATGCGCACCGTGCAGAGCGTGATAGGTCTCCAGCGACACGGTGGCTTCGTTGTGCCAGCGGAAGGTTTCCAGCGACTCGACGACAAAGCGCCAGGCATCGTCTTCGCTCAAGCCACCATCGCGCTCGCACTGCTCGATCAGCTGCAACGCGCCAGCGGTGAAGATGTTGCGGCGGGCCAGGATCTCGGCGGCCTGCTCGCGCAGCGCGGCGTCCTCGATCAACTCCAGCCGCAGCAGCGAGGTGAACACGCGGAACGGGTTGCGGTTCAAGGACTCGCCGTCGACCGGCCGGAAGGCAGTGGAATGCACCGGTACGCCGGCCACCGACAGATCGTAATAGCCCACCGGCTGCATGCCCATCACCGCGAACAGGCGGCCAAGCGTAGCCAGCTCCTGCGCGGTGCCGACGCGGATTGCGCCATGGCGCTCGACGTCCAGGCGCTCGCGTTCGCCACTGCGCTGCATCTGCGCGGCGAGCTCCGGCTGCGCGGCCAGGACGTCGGCGTTGATCGCGCCAACCAGTTCCACCAGGGTGCCGTACAACGGCACTTCGGTGCGGTACATATGCGACATCGCCTGCGAGAACAGGCTGCGGATGTGATCGGGCGAAACGAAACGGTCGGCGGTCATGACAAAGCGCTTTGACGCGAAATCGAAGGAACGCCATTTTCGCCCGGAATCGCCCCCTGCGCCTATCTGCAGGGCAGCAAATACCGTCGCGGTTTACTCCCCGGTGCTCTTGCGCGCTGCCGCCTCGCGCTGGGCGCGGTCGCCGAGCTGCCGCTGCAGCAGCGGATCCAGCGTTATCGGCCGGTCCCAGTGGTCGAAACTGGCGACGATGGCGTGCCGCAGGGCCCGCCAGCGCAGGTTGTCCGGGGCCGGCTGCAGGCCAGCCAACACCTCTTTCCAGCTCGCTTCGGGCTGCTGCGCGCGCGCCTTCACCGCGGTACGGCAGTTGCTGCCGTTGAGCTTGCCCCAGAAGCAGGCCAGATAGACATCACCGGGCTTCCAGCCATGGTCCTGCAGCAAGGCCTGCACATAGCCCGGGCGCGCACTGGCATAACGCGCCAACTCATCGACGAAGGCCTCCGGGTAGCGCGCGGCATAGGCGTTGATATCGACCAGTTGCTTGTCCACCCAGGCGTCACCGGTGGCCGGCGCGTAGACCTCGGCCACCGCTGCCGTTGCCGGCTGTTGCGCCAACAACGGCAAGGGCAGCACGGCAGCTGCCAGCAATCCAAACCGCAGCAGCAAGCCTGTGCGACGTGGAGATTGCCGGGAGCCTGCCGCGCTCACCTCAGTTGCCTTGCGCCGCTGCAGCCTGCGCGGCGACGGCACGCACCGCTTCCGGCCACTGGTGGGCGGTGTCGGCGTGGTGCAGGCGCGGTTCTTCCGCGGAGACACCGTGCTCGGCCTCGTGCGCCCAGGTCATCGCGTAGGGGGTATGGATGCCCCAACCGCCCAGACCCAGCACCGGTTCGATATCCGAGCGCAGCGAATTGCCGACCATCACGAAGAGCTCGGCCGGCATGTTGAACTCGGCCAATACCTTGGCGTAGGTGGACTGGTCCTTCTCCGAAATGATCTCGATGCGCGGGAACAGGTCCAGCAGGCCGGAACGCTCGATCTTCTGCTCCTGATGGAACAGGTCGCCCTTGGTGATCAGCACCACCGGGTACTCGGCGGCGATGGCCGCCACGGCTTCGCGGACGCCATCGATGACATCCACCGGATGCTCAAGCGTGCGGCGGCCGATCTCGACGATCTGGCGCAGGTCGTGCGCGGAGATCTTCTCGTCGGTGAGCTCGATGGCGGCTTCCAGCATCGACAGGGTCATGCCCTTGGCGCCGTAGCCGAACACGGCCAGGTTGCGCCGCTGCACCTTGAGCAGATGCTGGGCGGTGCCGGCATCGTGCAGGTCGATGTAGTTGCTGAGGATGACGCCAAATTCGTGCTCGGCCTTCTGGTAATAGTCTTCGCTCTTCCAGAGCGTGTCATCGCCGTCGAAGCCGACCAGGCCGATGGCGGAGGGGGAAGTCTGCGTGTTCATGCCGCACAGGATAGCAATCTGCCCTGCGGTGAATAGGGGATCGCGTCTGGAAGGCAGGGTTTGGCTTGCTGGGATGGCAGCTCAAGCAAAGTGCAACGGCAAACAGCCCCCCTCCCCGGCCCTCCCCGGCACTGCGTGCAAGGGAGGGAGCGGACCGCGCAAACTGCTGGTTCATCGCGCAATGCCGCTTCTACCCCCTCCCTTGCGCGTAGCGCAGGGGAGGGTTGGGGAGGGGTGCTCTTCGAGCCCTACCCGGTTACCAATCAATTCTTATGCGCAGCCGCATAAGCCCGGTACTCATCCGGCGTCAACTTGCCGTCCTTGTCACTGTCCGCCTCATCAAACACCTGGGCGAGGCCAGCATTGGCCTGCGACTCGGTCTTGCTGATGGTGCCATCACCATCGGCATCCACATCGGCCCAGCTCTGGCCACCTCCAGCCGCAGCCGAGGCCTTGGCGGCGCTGTTTGATGCACTGGCAGCAGCGTTCTGTGCCTGTTCTGCCGAATCCTGAGCCTGCGCAGCCTGTGCCTGCGCGGCAGCGGCCTGATCCTGTGCATCCTGCGCCATTGCCGGCAGTGCAAGCGCGGAACCTACGATGGCAACCAAGGCGAACAGCGGAGTGCGATTACGTAAGGTCATCAGGTCTTCCTCGTGTGTTGGCTAAAGCGCGGAAATTCCGCACGCCCCAACCCTGACAAGTCGCGCCTGAATCGCTTGCACCCCAGAAAACCGCAGCGAACATCCTGTTAACCACCTGCACCGGATCAGCCGTTACCGCCCCTGTTAGCCGTGCATGAAGTGAAAGTAAGCCACTGATTAGAGCGTTCCAAGCATCGTGCTTATCGATGCGATGCCGGCGCCTCAAGCATCATGCGTGATGTCAGCCAGCGGTTGCCGCGAACTGAACAACAACCAACCCAGGCCGACGCCAACGGCTACGCCGATCAACTCGAACAGCACGCGCGTGCCCAGCTGGTCCGGGTCATGGATGGAAGCCAGCGCCAATCTGGCGTACAGCGGCGACTGCAGGTTGACCATGCCCAGCGAAAACAGCTTCCAGCCATCCACGCCCGCAGCGATGGCCGCCGCTATCAGCGCGGAATAGGCGATGGCGTGGCCGTGCCGCAGCCCGGCACGCCGGCACACCTGCCACCACAGCGCAAACACCAAAAAGCCGATCGCCAGGGCGATCAAGCCAGCTTCCAGCGAGCCGAGCAGGCCGTAATGCAGAACCAGATTCATGGGCGCAGTGCGGTCCATTCAGGGAACCGCAGTCTAACCGCCCCTGCCCCGCTCAACGCACCGGGAAGTCGTAGGCCGTGGTCGGCGTTGGCTCGGGCTTGAAGGTGTAATGCCACCATTCCATTGGATAGTTGGCAAAGCCCTGCGCCTGCATCGCATCCAGCAGCAGCTGCCGGTTCTGCTTCTGCACCGCGCTGATATCGGGATTGGCGGTATGCGCCAGCACATCGAAGCGGTCGAAGCCGGTGCCCATGTCCAGGGCGGTGCACGGCATGCTGCGGCAATCCAGCACGCCCAGATCCACCGTCGCCGCCCGGCTATGGCCAGAGGTTTCGGCGATGTAGCCGTCGAGCAGGCGGCTCTTGTCGATGTTGGGGTAATAGCGCTGCTTGGCGATCTGATCCTTGCCATCGTGCACCCAGGCGACGAACGAGGTCACCGAATGCACCGGCCGGTAGCAGTCAAACACCTGCAGTCGATACCCCTGCGCGCGCAGTCCGCGCTGCACCCGCGCCAAGGCCTGCGCCGCCGGCTGCAGCAGATAGCAACGCGGTGCTTCATAGCCGGGGACGACGCGACCGGTGAAGTTGTCGGTGCCGGCGTAGCGGATATCCAGGGCGATGTCCGGGGCCAGCGTGGCGACATCGACGATGCCGGCCTGTGCCGGCGTCTTTGCCGGCGATACCTGCACCTGCTGGGCAAGCACGGTGAACGGCAACAGTGCCAGCAACAACGGCAGCGATTTAGTGGCAATCGCCACGGCGTTGGAATTCCAGATCGGGGTAGTCATAGCTGAAGTCGATATCCGGGTCGATGGCACGTAGATGCAGCAGCGGATGTTGGGCGTCGCCGGAGAATTCCAGCCAGGCATCGGCATCTTCGCCCAATCCCTGCCAGGCCACATACCAGCGTTCACCGGCACGCATCACCTGCCCACTCATGCGCGGCGACTTGGCCGAGGCGAACTGCAGCTTGCCATCACGCGGGCACAAAGACACCTCGCCGAACCACGGGTCTTGCCAGACGCCGGCCTTGCTGCCGAACTCGGCCGCCGTGGCCGCACGTGCCTTCGGCAATGCAGGACGCACGTGCCCTGCAGAACGGCGCTGCGCGGCCGCGTCGTCAATCAACCTGGCGTAATGCAACACGTCATTGTTCGCCGCCGGTGCGGTGTAATGCTTGAGCATGGCCTGCATCAGCGCCGTGCGTGCATCTTCGCCCTCACCGTTGATCAGGATCACCACGCCGGTCTTGCGATCCGGCAGCAAGGCAAGCGAGGAATACATGCCGGACAAGGTGCCGGTATGCGCGACCTTCCACTGCCCATCCATATCCGACAGACGCCAGCCATAGCCATAGGCGTAGAAGTGCGTGTTGTCCCAGTCGCGCAGGCGTTGGCTGACCGGCATCGGCATATGTGCGGTCCATAGCGCACGCCGCTGGGTCGCATCCAGCCAAGCCGGTGCCTGCGCCGGGTCCAGCAGCACCTGCATCCAGCGCAGCATGTCGTTGAGGCTGCAGCGGATACCGCCGGCAGCCATCGATGGGAAATCGGTGACCTGTGCAGGATCGCGTTCGGCGGCAATGTTGCGCTTGCCATCACGATGATGCGGCTGCGCGATATTGCCGAGCGCTGCGGGTGACCATGCGCCTACCTGGCAGCGCTGCATGCCCAGCGGCTGAAAGATTTCCTCGCGCATCAACTGTGCGTATGGCTTTCCGCCCGCAGCAGCGGCGACTTCACCGGCCACCACATACATGAGGTTGTCGTAGGCATACTCGCTACGGAAGCTCCCGGTCGGCTTCAGATGCGCCAAGCCGGCAATGATGTCGTTGCGATCAAAGTTGTTTGGTTCGGGCCACAGCATCAGATCGCCTGCGCCCAGGCCGAGGCCGCTGTTGTGGATCAGCAGATCGCGCACCTGCATGTTGCGGGTGACCCATGGGTCCTGCATGCGGAACTGCGGCAGGTGCCTGGTGACCGGATCATCCCAGCGCAACTTGCCGGTCTGCACCAGCCGCGCCAGAACTGCTGCGGTCATCGCCTTGGTGTTGGAAGCGATCTTGAACAGGCTGTCGTCGTTGATTGCAGCGCCCTCGCCTGCGACCAGTTCGCCGCGGGTGATACGTCGCACAACTTTGCCATCCTCGATCACGCCCACCGCTATTCCGGGAAGCTGATAGCGCTGCACCGCCTGCTCGACCAACGCCTCCAACCGCGCGTTGTCGGCATCAGCGGCGAGCACCGGGCTTGCCGCAAGCACGGCAACGATGGCCAACAGCAGTTTCAATCGCATCATCCCTCTCCACAAAAGCGAACGGCCCGCCGAAGCGGGCCGTTCTCACACACTACATCAGAAGTTCCAGGTCACAACGAGATTCGTGTAACGCGGCGCCTGCCAATTGGTGCCTTCGCCGAAGTAAGGCATCTTCGTGCCAGGGGTACTTTCGTAGCGGGAATGCACGTTGACCACTGTCTGCCGGTTGAGCAGGTTGTAGACCGACAGGCGTGCCGTCAGGTCGACACCTTCCACCGGCAAGGTCCACATCACGCTTGCACCGAGATCGATTACCCACGGCATGCGACCGAAGGCACCACGCTCGGAATACACAAGCTCGCGGGTTGCCCACGTTGAGCAGTTGGCCTTGCACAGCCAACCCGAGCCACCACCACTGTATTCGCCTGGGCCACCTGCATTGCGATTGTCATTCGGCCAGACCACACCAAACGCCGTGATCGGACCACCGGAGCGCGCCGACAACGTGCTGCCGAACGACCACTGTTCGTTGAGCTTGAAGGTGCCGCGCAGCTTGAATTGGTGGCGGGCGTCATTGAAGGTCACGCCAAAGCGCTCGTTGACCGCCGGGTGGTCGTAGTACTGCACCAGGTTGGTGTCGTTGTAGCCGGTATCAGAGTTCACCGGGCCTTCGATGTTGCCTTCGCTCTTGGACAGCAGGTAGCTGGCATTGAACGACCACTTGTCATTCCAGGCACGGTCAATCTGGAACTCCAGCGCCTTGTAGGTACGCTTGGGCCGTTTGTAACCCATGATGGCACCGCTACCGGAGGCCTTGTAGCCATCCTTGGACGAATCCAGCGTCACCCAGCTGTTCGTATCCGGGCACCACAACTTATTGGTTTCACCCGGGTTGATGATCGGCCAGTCGCCCGAGTACCAGTCGCAACCTTCGACGTGGTTGATGCGCGCATCTTCCACGGCGCGCGTCATGCGACGGTAGGTGGCATTGACGCCGTACGACCATTCCTCGTTGATCGCCTGCTGGAAACCGAGGATGTACTCATCCTGGAATACCTGCTTCAGATCACGCGCCACCGCCGTGCGAACGTCCGTCGGCGCCGGGGCGTTGCCTTCGGTGTTGACCGGGCCGATCTGCTGGCCGAGCACCGGAACCTTGTACGTGCCCCCGTTTGCGCTCTGCTTCTCTTCCCAACCGTTGAACGCGTAGTAGGTATGTTCGTCGGTGGTACCACCACCGAAGTAGTCGGTGAGCTTGTTGGTCAGCGGGGTGTAGTAACGACCCGCGTTGCCGAACACCTTCATCGAGCCATCACCCTTGACGTCCCAGCTGAAGCCGAGGCGCGGCGAGATCATGTCATTGAACTTGGATTTGGCGAAGGTGGCGCCAGAGGCCAGTTTATTGTGGAACTGGTCGAAACGCACGCCGAGGTTAAGCAGCAGGTTCGGGGTGACGTTCCAGTTGTCTTCCAGATAGAACGCCTGCGCCTTGGTGCTGACCGGCGCACCGGTGACCTTGTAGCGAGCATCAATGATATCGGTAACACCTGCAGGCAGCACCACGCCGTTGACGGAGCTCCCCGGGTCTACCGAAAGCACCTGATAGGTAGAACCATCGCCTGGGTAAAGCGTCGAGCTGGCCGAATCCATCACTTCCTGGTCCAGACCAAACCGAACCAGGTGATCACCCAGTGTCCACTCAAAATCCACGCGCGCCGCTTCACGCTTGTCTTCACGGTTGCTGATGGCGCTATTGGTCGGGTGGCAACCCACGCCTTCCTGCTCGCCATAAATCTTGGTGTAGCTTGACGCCACCGTGATGATGCTGCAGTCGCCATCCGCCGGACTATCGCTCACAGCGCTGCGCTTGTTGACGCCGTACATCGCCTTGGCGACGAAATTGTCGGTCAGATGCCCTGTGTAGGTCAGCGACCAGTTGTCACCGCCGGAGGAACCGCTGCTCTGGCCACTGGATTCACCGAAAATGTTGGTGTTCCAATCGTAGTCCTCATAGCTGGTGGTCACCGAATCTGCCTTGTCGGAGAACGCAAGCAGCTCAAGCTGGTGATTGTCGCTGATACGCCAATCGAGCTTCGTGCCCCAGAAGTCGTTGTTGCTCTTGGTCTTCCAGGCTTCGGAGTTATCGACATCCTGCGATTTGCTGTCGCGGTTCTCATACATCGCGAAGAAGAACAGCTTGTCCTGCATGATCGGACCGGACGCCCATACATTGGTCTTCGTCAGCGGAGCGCGATCACGACTGGTGCGGTTACGCTCATCGATGGTGCCATCGCTGTGGAAATGATCCTTCTTCTCCGAAGCCCATGCCGAGGGCTCCATGGTGACCTGCACACCGCCCTTGAACTCGTTGCCGCCCGAGCGGGTGATGGCGTTGATGACGCCACCGGTGCTACGGCCGAACTCGGCCGAATAGCCGCCGGTCTTGATCTGGAACTCTTCATAGAAGTTGAAGGGGACCGTCGAGAAACCTTGGCGACGATAGGGATCGGTAACGTTCAAGCCGTTGATGTAGGCCACGTTTTCAGCCACGGAGGAACCACCAAAGCTCAAGCCACCGAAGCTCGAGCCGGAGTCCACCACGCCTGGTGCCAGCAAGGCGACCGCCGCCACGCTCTGGTCCACCGGCATGCGCGCCAGTTCTTCGCGTTTGATGTTGAACGAGGATTCGGTCGAGTAGACGTCGACCCGGTTGACGATCTTGGAACCGGTGACCTGCACCGAGTCCAGGGTGACCGCGTTGCCTGCTCCACCACCACCCAGATTGACATTTGTGGTGCCGCCCAGCGACACGTTGACTGCCACCGGCTCCTTGTCGACTTCCCCGTCCCGCTTGACCTGCAGGCTGTAGTCGCCCACCGGCAGCTGGCTCAGGCGATACGAGCCATCAGCGCCGACGGTTACGGTACGGGTCAAACCCGTCGCCTTGTTCACCACGGTGATCTGGTCACCGGAGTTTGCGCGGCCGGCAATCGCACCGTTCGCACTCTGTGCCATCACGCTCGGCGCCATCACGCCAAGACAGGCACCCAATGCGACGGTCAGCGCCGCTCTTTTCAACATTTTCCTGTTCATCCCCTGCTCTCTCCTGCAGACGTAAATCGATAAGTAAGACAACGGTTACGACGTTCTATTACTTGGACTCCGGCGCCAGAACCTGCGACTGGAAGTCGTATTGCCACTGGTTGAAGTAAAGGTTCCCCCCTTCCCACTCAACCTCACCTCGTTGCAGATCAACGGTCTCCGAGCGGAAGTGCTGCTTGGCAGGCACGAACGCGCGTGAGTAGTCATCGTTGAACGCGATGCGGTAGGCATCCAGCCCGCCGAAATAGAAATTGCGTTGTTCGGGCTGGTCGCTGTCCAGTGCGCCCGTGCTTACATCCATCGGCACCCAGCCGTAGGGCGCAAGATAGAGCGCGCCCCAATCGTGCAGGTTGTTGTAGCCGACCTCGTTGTCCGAATACACCATGCCCGACTGCCAGCGCGCCGGGATGCCGTTCATGCGCAGCAGCGAGATCAGCAGCAAGGTCTGCTGGCCGCAATCGGCATGCCCGGCATGCAGCGCGTAGTCGGAAATATTGCTGATCGTCGAATACTCGCGGGCGCCGCCCCACGGAATCGCATCCACCGCATCGAACAACTTCTTGGCGACGCGGTACGGGTTGGTTTCATTGCCTACCGCCTTGCGCGAGAACTCCCGCATGGCCGGGGTGAACACCACATGCGGTGCGCGCTCGGCCAGATAGGGTTGCAGCTCAGGATCTCGCGGCGTAGGCAGCACCTTGTCCGGGTCGATGATGAAACGACGCGCGGAGATGGTGAGCTCGTAACTCACCGAAAACTCGGTGGGAGTGCCGGCCACGGCCTTGCGCTCGAGATAGGCGGTGCGCTGCAGCGTGTCTTCGGGTGCGATCTGCGCGCCCTGCGGCACGCTGGACAGCCATTGGATGTTGTCCTGCTGGCCGGGTATCGAACGCGGATAGGGCAGCCAGGCGCGCACCGTCTTCCCCGCCGGCACCGCATCGGCGTCGACCTTGATGGACTGGGTGATGCGCACCCGCCGCGGGCTGATGCTGGTCTGGCCGCTCTGCTCCGAAGCCTTGATCACCTCGATATGGTGCAAGCCCAGTCGCTCGTACGGGCCAGGCCGGGAAACACGCTTGTCGGCCGGCCGCCGGTTGGAGGCCTCGGCACTGAACAGGAACAGATTGTTCGGTGCGCGCTTGAACCAGCGACGCTGGCCGTCGATGTCGAGGTGCTCGATCAGGCCGGCGTCATCCCAAGCCTTGAATTCTTCATCACGCAGATCCGGTACCGACCTGCGCACGGCGGCTTTGGCTTGCGCTTCGTCCAGGGTGAAATCCAGGCGGATGCGGCGCATGCGTTCCTGCTGGAACAGGTAGGCGGCGCGGCTGTCGGCATCGATGCCGGGTGCTGCCAGTGCCTTGTCGATCTCGGCCTGCGCGCCAGCAAAATCGCCACGGTCCACACGCGCCGTCAACCCGGGCAGCGCCGTCAATGGCGCCTCACCGGCATAGGCGATCCAGGCCACGCTCATGCACAAGGCAGAGGCGAGGACCGTGCGGGCGAACGGGACGCAGGCAAAGCGGGCAGAATCGGCGTTTGAAGCCACGGCAACACTTCCACGTGCAGGGTGGTTAACGCTGTGTAACACGCACCCGATAGCCGGTCAATAATTTATTCTTGCTTTCGACGGCGAAAGGAATAAATATTCCTGAGCATCAACGAGGGGAGCTTCCCAATGCTTGCTTTGCCGCCGCTGTCCCAGCGCCGACGCTTTGCCCCGCTTGCGCGGGCTTTGATCCTTGCCACGGCGCTGTGCGCCGGGCCGGCTTTTGCGCTGTCGCCGCCACCGGTTGCAACAGTCGCGCCGGGCTACGCAGGCATCATCGGGCTGGAAGAAGCCCTGCTGACGCCGCAGCCCTGGATCAGCAGGCTGCCAAACGCCGACACCGTGATCCTGGACCGCGCCGCCATCGAGGCGCAGAACGCGCGCATGCGCCAGCTCGACGCCTCCATCATCGACCTGCACAAGCTGCCCGCGCTACTGCCACAAGTATTGGTCCGCGAGCAGATCGCCGGCATCTCCAAGGCCCCGACCCGCGCTCTGTACGACGTGCACGGCAAGCAGGTCACGCCGGCCCAGTTGCAGGCGGTGACCGCCAACCTGGGCCTGGACGCGATCCCGGCCACCCGCCCGATCCAGTACGGCCTGGTCGTGCACCGCGCCGCGCTGCGCGCCTTTCCCACCGAGATGCGCGTATTCAGCAGCCAGGGCGATACCGATATCGACCGCTTCCAGGAGTCGGCACTGTTCCCCGGCGACGCGGTGGCGGTGCTGCATGAAAGTGCAGACGGCAAGTGGGTATTCGTCGCCAGCGAGCGCTATGCGGCGTGGATGGAGAAGCGCTTCGTCGGCGTCGGCAGCGCCGAACAGGTCTTCGGTTACGGCGCCACCGGTCCGTACCGGGTGATCACTGCTGGCAAGGCCTTCACCGCACACACCCCGGAAGAGCCGCGCGTCTCCGACCTGCAGCTGGAAATGGGCGTGCGCGTGCCGGTAATCGCCGACTGGCCGGTGATGGATCCGGTCAACGGCCAACAGGCGCATGGCGGCCATGTGATCCAGCTGCCGGTGCGCAATGACGACGGCAGCCTGGCGCTGGTACCTGCACTGCTGCCACGCACGCAGGAATCGGCCAGCGACTACCTGCCGCTGACCCAGGCCAACCTGATCACCCAGGCCTTCAAGTTCCTCGGCGAACGCTATGGCTGGGGCCACTCCTACGACACCCGCGACTGCAGTGGCTTCGTATCGGAAATCTACCGCAGCTTCGGCGTGCTGCTGCCGCGCAATACCAGCGCGCAGGCAATCAGCCCGGCCTTGAACCGCGTGCCCTTCACCGACAAGGACAGCAAGGCCAAGCGCAATGATGCGATCGCCAAGCTGCAGGTCGGCGACCTGATCTACATCCCCGGCCACGTGATGATGATGCTCGGTGAAGCCAATGGCATGACCTGGGTGATCCACGACACGTCCGGTGGCAGCTGGTTCGACGCCAGCGGCAAGCGCGTGCATGCCAGCCTCAACGGCGTATCGGTGACCCCGCTGCAGCCGATGATGGCCAGCGACACCACCAGCTACATCGACCGCATGACCAACATCCAGCGCATCCGCCTGCAAGACACCAAATGAAGATCACCGACATCGAACTTGGCATGCTCCGCGTGCCGCTGAAAACCCCGTTCAAAACCGCGTTGCGCACCGTGGAAACGGTGGAAGACATCGTGGTGATGGTGCGCACCGACACCGGCAACACCGGTTACGGCGAGGCGCCGGCCACCGCGGTGATCACCGGCGACACCCACGGCTCGATCATCGAGGCCATCAACACCTTCATCAAACCGCGCTTGATCGGCGAGGACATCAGCAACCTCAACCGCATCTGCGGGCTGATCCAGACCTCGCTGGAGCGCAATACCAGCGCCAAGGCGGCGGTGGAAATCGCCATCTACGATCTGTGGGCACAGCTGCACAAGGCACCGCTGTACCAGATGCTGGGCGGCGGCGACCCGGTGATCACCACCGACATCACCATCAGCGTCGACTACATCGACAAGATGGTGGCCGACTCGTTGTCGGCGGTGGAGCGCGGCTTCGAATCGCTGAAGATCAAGGTGGGCAAGGACATCGGCCTGGACATCGAACGGGTCAAGGCCATCCACGCCGCCGTCGAAGGCCGCGCCCTGCTGCGTCTGGATGCCAACCAGGGCTGGACCGCCAAGCAGGCGGTGTATGCGATGCACGTGCTGGAGAACGCTGGCGTCGTGCTGGAACTGCTGGAGCAACCGGTGAAGGCTGCAGACATCGCTGGCATGAAGTACGTCACCGAGCGCGTCAACACGCCGGTGATGGCTGACGAAAGCGTGTTCAGCCCGCACCAGGTCTTCGACCTGATCCAGCAGGGTGCAGCCGACATCATCAACATCAAGCTGATGAAGACCGGCGGCATCTCCAACGCGATCAAGATTGCCGACATTGCCTCGTTGTACGGCGTGCCATGCATGATCGGCTGCATGCTGGAGTCCAGCATCAGTGTGGCGGCGGCAGTGCATCTTGGCGTGGCCAAGTCCGGCGCGATCAGCAAGGTGGATCTGGATGGGCCATCGTTGAGCCAGTTCAATCCGGTGGTGGGCGGCGTGATCTTCAACGAATCGGAGATCAGCATCACCGACGCACCGGGCCTTGGCATCATCGAGGTGCGCGGGCTGGAGATGATCAAGCCGTGATCACGCAGGCGGCAACCGGTCTCTCCTCGGTTGCCGCCGCCGCGATCGCGCATGTGCAAACAACAGCACCGGCAAAGCCCGGTGCTGTTTTGTTTTGGGAGGAGTCCCCCCACCAACGCATGAACCTGGCTTCTGCTTCTGCTTCTGCTTCTGCTCCGGCTCCGGCTCCGGCTTCTGCTGTTGCTGTTGCTTCTGCTGTTGCTTCTGCTGTTGCTGTTGCTTCTGCTGTTGCTGTTGCTGTTGCTGTTGCTGTTG